>JAYUCY010000014.1:0-12663 GCA_043740085.1 Ilumatobacteraceae bacterium | reverse complement strand
CACCGTTGCCTGATTGCAGCCGACTTTGTCAGCAACCTCGTTGTTCGACAGACCATCGGCTGCGAGCAACACGATCCGGGCTCGTTGCGCGATCGAATGCGGCGACGTTGGCCGCTTCGACCAACGAACCAGCACCACCCGATCCTCATCAGACACCGTCAACAACGCTCTTGGACGACCACGACCAGCCACCCGTTGATCGTACTCCAACTACCACAACAACGCGAACTATTTCTGACTCAGGACACTAGTGCACCCTGCAGGTCCGCGGCTGCATTAGGTCGCAAGCGTAGACTCGAAGCCCCGGAAGGTTGACGTACGTCCTGCTCCAACGCGGCGCGCGTCGCTCCGAACGGCAACTGTGCACGGGTCATGTAGTTGCTACTTGAGTAGCATTATTGGTAGTATCATGGTATGAAGGTCAGTGTGAGTCTCCCCGATGACGACGTCGAGTTCTTAGATGCCTACGCCGAACGAGTCGGAATCTCATCCCGTTCCGCTGCGCTCCAAAAGGCAGTCCGCCTGCTGCGAGCTTCAGAACTCGGCGACGCATACCAAGATGCTTGGGCGACGTCGGAGAGCAGTGGCGACAGCGCGATGTGGGATCGGACCAGCAGTGACGGGATTACTTGATGCGTCGCGGTGAGATCTGCCTCGTCGACCTCGATCCCGCCCGCGGAGCAGCGGCCAACAAGCAACGCCCCGCTGTCATCGTGAGCAACGACGGCGCGAACAGCACCGCCCAACGTCTTGGGCGTGGCGTCGTCACCGTGGTGCCCGTCACGTCGAGCATCGATCGTGTCTATCCGTTCCAGGTTCTGCTACCCGCCGATACAACCGGACTGTCATCCGACTCGAAAGCGCAAGCGGAACAAGTGCGCTCGATCGCAGTCGAACGGATCGGGCCAAGAATTGGGACACTGACCGACGAACTGCAAGCGTCACTCGACGAGGCTCTTCGACTCCATCTCGGACTCTGACTCTTCCTTGAGTCGGCCGAGCAGTACGAGCAGATAGGTGCGGGGTCCAATGCGCTACGGCATCACGTTGAAGCTGGCGATTTCTGAACCGCAAACTCGCGATGCTGCAGTGGCAGCCGGCTGGGTACTCCAACCCTCGGACGATTGCCATCACGGAACGCTCGCAGTTGATCCGTCACGCTCTCCACCGCCGCTCGCCACGCCGCGGCGTTGCTGACGGACAGCCCGTCGGAGACCACTGCCCCAAGCCGTTCGCTGACGTCACCACCGCCTGAAGGGTAGGACTGCTCCACAGCAGCCTCGGCATCCTCACAAAATCCACTCCGTCCGCGGGACTCGCAAGCAACTCCGACAAACGGTGATGCAGCGCAGGCCACGACGCCAAGCATCGCAACACACGCATTCGAAAGTCGACGTAGAAGGCCCACCCATGCCGAGATCACGGGTCACTACTGAGCGCCCTCGGGATGTCTCGCCTGCTGTGAAGGATTCGCCAGACATCAATGCGGTTGTCATTCGGCACGTAGAAGACCAAGTGAGGGAAACGCTGAAGTGTCCAGACTCGAAGCTCGGGGATGCCGAGCTCATGCGAGAAGCGCAGCGACCCGACGTGTGGCGATCGGCCAATTCGTGTGACTGCGCGCGCGAGTGCATCGACGAACTCAAGAGCGACGGCGCCTCCAGCCGATTGCTGATGGTGCTGGATCACGGCGTCGATGTCGGCAGCGGCGAGGGCTCGCAGCTGCACCGGTCTGGTGGCCACGCGGTCAGTCGTTGGTGTCGAGGCGTTCACGCAACGTCGCGAAGTAGGCGTCGTCGGCGATCGGGCCCGATGGCGAGGACGCGCCATCGAGCAAGAGGCTTCGCAGGCGCTGGCGGTCCCACTCGCGGCGTATCAGATCGCGGACGAATTCGCTGGTCGAGCCGAATCCGCCACCACCGACCTGCTCATCCACAAAGGCCTTCAGCTCTTCCGGGAGCGAGACGTTCATCGTCGTCATGACGACATGGTAGTTCTGTTGGCAAGCTTTGCCAAGTGATCAAGCCCTGCTCAGGCTCTCACTGGCAGTTGTGGACGGGTCAGCACCAGAAGGCTGGGCAGCCGTCTCCGCCGCTGTTGTCCGGAAGGCTCTGCCATTCTTCGTTCGTTTCGAGTCGGATCGATCGTGCCATCGCGATGAGCTCGTCGAGTTTCACGTCGACTGCACCGAACTGGACGACGACTCGCGGTGCGTACTCCCAGACGAGGGTGCCGACGGTGCCGCAAATCAGTGATCGTTCGTAGTACAGAGCCCTCTTGCCGCCGCCGTCAACCACTTGCGTCTCGTCCGACCCGTATGTCGACAGCAGAGCGACCCGATCGGTAATGACCTCGAGGGCGAGGACAGTTCCTCGGGCTGGGTCACCCTGAACGACCCGTCGAGCGGTCCATTGGGTCGCGGGACCGACGGCAACAAGTTCAAGTTCGTCAGGTAGCGGGCCGAGGTCCCAAGTCCCGTCCCCGCTCTGGCGCAACTGATCCGCGATCGACTTGAGTTGAGCGACGTTGAGCCCCTGAGACCACAGGGTGACGGTCACCGCTGCAGCGGCCAGCTCGACGATCGACTCGCTACCCGAGCTGCGGTCCCTCACGTTCCACGGACCGATCGTCTCGCCGCTTCCAGCAATCTCTACCGTTGGAACTGTGTCCACACGCAGCTCGAACCAGGCTGTACTAGCGACCGGGGAAGGTGCCGGCGGCGACGATGGCGGTGCTGAGTTCTTTACCCAGTGCGGCCAGCGTGGTCACCTGGGCTTCTGACAGGCGGGCCCAAGGGGCGGCGGCCAACTCGTCGGTGTACTGCTCAACTCTGTTGCGGTGCGTGTGGCCGGTGGACGTCAGTGCGTTGTCGTCAACCCAGCCGCGCTGCTGCAGGCGCTCGACGGCTGTAGCCCACGCCGCGTTGCTCCAGCCGCGGGTCGACTGCAGGACTGCTGCGGGCACCGCGCCAGTGGCACCGTGGATGACCAGCGCTTCGATGCCCGAGACACCTTCGACCGTCAGCGCTGCAATATGACCGTCGCCGCGGAACTCGCGCAGTAGCGAGATCGCGAACCACAGCGCCATGTGGGGCTCGGTCGGCCACTCCTGTGCCACGTGACCGGCGAACAGCGGGCGGCCCTCTGGCGCGCAGACGTCGATGATGGAGCGCAGCAGATTGGCCGCCTCGGCGATATCTGGCTGCGACAGACGCTCGCCGAAGATGCGCACCAGCGCAGCATCAGCAGCGGCGAGGCGCGCCTGCCACAGCGCAGGGGCGGTCGTGCGCTCCCACGCCTGGGGCACGAGCGCACGAATGCGACCGGGCTCGAAGTTATAGAAGGTGGCCACCACCACCTCGGCAGCGACCGGGCCCATGGCTGCGGCGCGAGATGAGAAGTAGCCCATCACGCCCGAGTCGAGGCCGAGCGCTGTGTAGTGCTGGTCGGCCTCGGGGACGAAGTAGATCAATCCGTGGAAGGCCTCAAGCCGTTGCCAAAGGAAGCGAGACGTGCTCGCCTTACCACTCACCGGTTAGCGCTCGTCGCCATCTACTGGCCCAATGGCCTCACGGATCATGCTGTGGAAGATGGCCAGCGGGTATTCCCACTTCGGGCTGAGCACGCCGGTGTGGTAATTGCCCGCGTCGAGGTTGCGCTGCACGTGCTCGCACATGCGTGCGTCTTCGTCGGCAACCTCTTCACTGAACTTCACGATGTCTTCGATGCCGTCCGCGTTGTCATCGAAGAAGTACTCGAAGATCAGGTCGCTGTGTGTGTGGCCGCGTGGCAGCCAACGCTCAACGGCGAAACCACCCGGGAAAACGTCGAATGCGAACGTTGGCCAGAAGTAGCCGAACACGCCAAACGTGCTCTCGTCGCGTGGGGGCATCGTGTGAATATTCCACCGCGGATCGCCCTTGTAGACGACCTTGTAGTTCAACGCATCCGCATCGCGGCTCATTGCCGGGTGCGTGGTGGGCAGGTGGTAGCCCTCGAGGAAGTTGTCGCCGTAGGTCTTCCAGTTGCAGGCAACGTGGCGCACGCTCTTGCTGTGGAAGCGGTAGCTCTCCAGCGGCACGCCCTCGACCTCGTTGGGGAACTCGCCGAGCCACTCGTGCAGGGGAGCGATTGCGGAGTCGAGGCACACGAAGACCATTCCGCGCCACGAGCCCACCTGTATGGCGGTGAGGTCCATGTTGTCGGGGGCTTCGGCGCCGAAGTCGCGAGCGCTGAGCAGCTTGCCGTCGGCGTTGAACGCCCAGCCGTGGTACTTGCACACGACGTTCTTCGAGCAGCCTTCGCCTTCGAACACGATTGGGCCGGCGCGGTGGGGGCACATGTTGTAGAACGCGCTGAGCGTGCCATCGTCCTTGCGACGAATGAAGATGGGCCAGCCAGCCAGATTCTCGGTGACGTAGTCGCCGGTGTTGCGCAGCTGATGGTCGTACGCGACGTGCACCCAGTTGCTACCAAAGATTGGCCAGCGCTCCCGCTGCCAAATCTGCGGGTCGTGGTACCAACTGGCGGGCAGCGTGATGCCCGGGTCGAGCGTGCGGTCGGTCTGCATCAGTGCTTGCAGCTCGGGCCGCTGGCGAACTGTCACGGGGCGGGAGTGCAGACTGGTCATTGCGGCGGCTGATCCTTCACTGCGTTGAGCTGCTGCAGCGCCATGAGGTCCTTCATCTGCGCCTGCATGCCTTCCGGCGAGCCGTCAAGGAAGAGCACGTTGCCCTTGCCATGCTCGGCCATCTGGCGAATTGTTTCCGTCCACATCGAGAAGAGAATCAGCGAGGAATCAACCGTGGTGGTGGCCGAGGCAAGGCCGCGTGCCACTTCCTCGCGGAACAACGCCACACCCTGACCCCGTAGCTGAGCAGCTGTGCGCTCGGCTTCGGCCTCGATGCGCACGGCGGTACCCAGCGCTTCGGCTTCCTTGGTCTTGCGGATGAGCAGTGCGTCGCCTTCGTTGGTGGCAGCAGCCTTGAGGTTGTTGCTAGCCACGACCTGCGCCATCGAGGTGGTGATGGCCTGGTCGAAGGTGATGTCGTTGAGCTGTAGGTCGATGAGGTGGTAGCCCCACGTCTCGATCACATGGTCGAGGTTGTCCTTGACCTCGGCGACGATCTCGGCACGCAGCACGAGAATTTCGGCTTGCTTCTTCGTGGCCACGAAACCGCGGGTGCTGCCTTCGACGCTGCGCACGAGGGCGGTGAGGAAATCCTTCTCGCTGACGAACTTGAAGGCGATGTTCTTGATCGTCTCTTCGCTCTCGCTGATGGCGCCGTACACCATCATCGCCGTGAAGTACACGTTGGCCTGGTCGAACGTGATCGCCTGGAACTGCAGCTCAACGGCGCGGTTCTGCAGGCTGATGCGGCGGAAGATCTTCTCAATGAAAGGCACCACCACGTTGAGGCCCGGCCGCAAGGTGCGCCGGTACTTGCCGAAGATGGTGGTGACGCCAACGGTGCCTTGGTTCACCGTGCGCAAGCCGGTGAGGATTGTCAACACGACGATGACGGCGAGAACGATGCCGGCGATAGCTCCGGTACCCATAGGTATGAACCTCCCGATTGGGGTGAAGACGAGTCTACGTCCGTTCAGCGATGCACGATCATGTAGGCCTTACGAATCGTGCCGTGCACGACCCACCCCAAACCCCATTTGCGCGCGCAACTTGTTTCTGGGCGCAGTCAGTTCCAGCGGTGGATCTGGGCGTGTCCAGTTCCGCCCTCCGGGACTCAGGACCCCCAGATTGCCGACGATGACAGGAAGCTGATGATGTCGGGCCAGGCTTGGCGATCCTGCCATACGAACCCGTGGCCGCCTTGGTAGCCGCGGAGCTCGCTGCTGGCGATGCGGCTGGCGATGGCTTCGCTGTTCGTTGGCGGCGCCATCGCATCGAACTGACCGAACGCGACCAGCGTTGGGCAGGTGATGTTGCCGAGCCGGTCCCACACATCGAGTTGGCTACGGGCGACCAACTGCATCGCCTCTCCTCGCAGCTGCGTTTCAGTCCGTGGCGCAGCACGGCCAGCGGCGCCCAGCTCCACGAGACGCTGATCAAACGGATTCGCAGCCAGAAACTCGGGCGTGTAGCGGCTGTCCGCGAGGTGGAGTCGCACTCGAGCCTGCTCGTCGGCCGACATCGCCGCCACCGTGTGCAGCGGGAAGCTACTGCCCCCCGCACCGCCGGATGAAGTGCACAACAGCGCCATCCGCTCCACCAGTGCCGGCCAGGTGACGGCGAGCTCTTGAGCAACCATGCCCCCGAAGCTGATGCCAAACACCAGCGTCGACGGCCAACCAACGTGGTCGAGTAGCGCCGCCGCGTCTGCTGCGTAGTCAGCCATCGTTGGCGTGTTGTGCGGGACGTGTGTGCGGCCGAGCCCGCGCTGGTCATGGATCAAGACCTCGAAGTGCGCAGCCAGCTTTTGGGTCATCGGTGCAGCCCCGATGACGGTGCCACCAGAGCCGTTCAGCAGTAACAGTCGTGGACCGCTGCCGTGCACCTCGTAGTAGACGTCGATGCCGTTGAGTAGTGCGGTGGGCATGGTGCGTTACCCGATCAGGAAGCCGTGAGGGAAGGGGTCGCGTTGGTCGAGGAACTGCTGCGAGGTACCGGTCACCCAGGCTCGGCCGGTGATGGTTGGCACGACAGCGGGGATGCCGGCGACTTCTGCGGTATCGACGAGGCGCGCGACGAAGTGAGTGCCGAGCAGCGACTCGTTGATGAAGTCGGTGTGCAGCGGCAGCAGCCCACGGGCATGCAGCTGTGCGACGCGGGCACTGGTACCGGTGCCACAGGGCGAACGGTCGAAGTAGCCGGGAGCGATCACCATTGCGTGGCGCGAATGTTGCGCATCGCTGCCGGGTGCCACCAACTGGACGTGGTGGCAGCCGTTGATGCTCGGTTCGGTCGGGTGCACTGGAGAGTCGCTCGCGTTGATTGCGTGCAGGATGGTCATGCCCGTGTCGAGCAGCGTGCGGGCGTGCTCCTTGCCGTACGGCACGCCAATCTCGGCCAGTTCGACGATGGCGTAGAAGTTGCCGCCGAACGCCATGTCGTAGCGAACCTCACCCAGAGCGGGCACGTTGACCGTGCGGTCCAACGCCGTCACGAACGAGGGCACATTGCGAATCGTGACTGCCATCGCGCGACCGTCGTCGACCGCAACTTCGGCGATGACCAACCCTGCCGGCGTGTCGAGACGGATGGTCGTCACCGGCTCGGTCACGGTAACCATCCCCGTCTCCACCAACACGGTCGCGACCCCGATGGTGCCATGGCCGCACATCGGCAGACAGCCGGTGACTTCGATGTACAGCACACCCCAGTCTGCGTCGGTTCGCGTGGGCGGCTGCAGGATCGCCCCACTCATCGCCGAGTGGCCGCGGGGTTCGTGCATCAGCATCGTGCGCAGCGAGTCGGTGTTGTTCATGAACCACTGCCGACGGGCCTCCATCGTGTCGCCGGGAATCGGCGCGACACCACCCACAACCACTCGTGTGGGCATCCCTTCGGTATGCGACTCCACGCAGTGCAACACTTGCTGCGTCCTCATCGGCCACTCCCCTGTCGTGAGCTTGTTCGTGAGCTTGTTCGTGAGCTTGTTCGTGAACTTGTTCGTGCGAATCGTTCTGGTGACACTGCCGCAGCGTCGAACGGCAACCCTTCGCCGGCAAGCAGCGCAGCGACAGCCTCACCGGTGCCCGGGCCTGTAGTGGAGCCAAGCATGCCGTGGCCGGCAGCGACAATCACCGACGGCGCTGCAGCCAGTGCACCGATGATCGGTAGACCGTCGGTCGTTGCCGGGCGCAGGCCGGTCCACTCGTTGGCGGCCGAGGTGTCCGCTGCAATCGTCAGCACCTGTGCGGCGCGCTCCACTAGTTCTCGCGAACGCGTCGGGTTGACCTCGCGATCGTTCGGGTGGGTCAGACGAAAGCCACCGGTAAGGCGCAAACCCTGTGCGAGTGGGCTGAGGGCCATCCGCTGCTCGACGAGCAACATCGGGCTGTTCGGCCTCGCAGTGTCGGGCAGGGTGACGCTGTTACCACGGGCCGCCACGATGGGTAACCGAGCGCCTAACGGACGACACAGCGACGGCGTCCACACGCCAGCGGCCACCACCACTCGCCGAGCATCGAGCACGCCATCAGAAGTGTGCACACGAGCGCGCTGATCGCCGCGCGGTTCGATGCGCGCGACGCGAGCCGTCAACGTCTCGACACCATGCAGGTCGCCCTCCTCGGTCACCGCCGCCAACAGCAGCGCCGGGTCGAAACGCCCGTCGTCGGTGAGGCGCACCGCACCCACCACCGAGTCGTTGAGGAGCGGCTCCTCGGCGCGCAAGGCTGTCGACCCGAGCGCCTCAGTGCGCACACCCCACTTACCCCACACATCCGCCTCGTGATGAAGTCCCTTCATGCCAGCGGCGGACGAACACACCTGGAGAATTCCACCATCCGCCGCATCAAGATCGACCCCAGCCGCCCGCAGACGATGAAGCTCGTCAACCGTCGATTCCAGCAGCTGACGCAGCACCGGAACCCCGCGGGCAACGTTGGCCGGCGTCGCGGAGCGAGCAAAGCGCCAGAGCCATGGCACCAACCGGACCGCCGCTCGGGGCGCGATTGCGAACGCACCGTCGCAGATTGCCATGCTGCGCAACCCAGCGCGCACCATGCCGGGAGCGGCGAACGGAACACGGTGACTGGGAACCAGGTGGCCGGCATTGGCTGATGACGTTCCGAACGTCACTGACATCGGCTCGACGACGATCACCGTCATGCCGCGCCGCGCCACCGACGACGCGACCGAGCGGCCAACGATGCCGCCGCCGATCACGACCACATCAGCTGTGCGCGTCGAGCTCACGAGGCAGCGAGGTGGCCGAGCGCGACCAGGTGAGCGCGCATGGCAGCACTGTTGTCGGCCCCAAGCGCCTGCAACGGCGCACGCGGCACTCCGACGGGGATGCCGCACGCAATCAAGGCGAAGCGAGTGCGAGCGATGTAATGGTCGGTTTCGACGTCGGTGAGGATGGGTTCCAGACTGTGCTGAATCTCCCAGCCTTCGGCCATGTCGCCGCGCTGCGCAGCCGCCAGCATTGCGACATGTTCCGCTGGTAGGACATTGGCGAAGCCGGCGATCCAGCAGTCACTGCCACTTTGGAAGTAGTGCATCGCCAGCGTGTCGCTACCCGAGACGATGGCCAGATCGTCGCCGTAGCGGTCGTGCAACATTGCGATGCGAGAGAGATCGCCACTGGCCTCCTTGATGCCCACCACCAAGGGGTGGCCAGCCAGCAGATCCAGCGAATCGACGCCGAACTGCACGCCCGTGCGCGCTGGATAGTCGTAGAGCACCGTCGGCAATTGAGTGGCCCGCAGCACCTGCAATACATGCTCGCCCAGCTCGGGGCCGGTAGGCAAGCAGTACGCTGGCGCGGCCACCATCAGGCCGTGCACCCCCGCCTCGAGTGCCATTCGCGCCTGTGCCAGCGCCTCACGCGTGGCGGTCCCGCCGACGCCGGCCAGCACAGGAACCCGCCCGCCGATCTCATCCATCGCGGTCTGCAGCAGCAGCGCCCGCTCGTCCATGCTCAGCGCATAGCCCTCGCCCGTGGTGCCAGCCACCACAAGGCCGGAGACGCCCGCGTCCAGCACGAAGTCGATGAGCTGCGGCAGCACTTCCAGCGCCAGTGAATCGTCGTCGCGGAATGGAGTCACCAGTGGAACGACGACGCCGGGGAAGCGGCTAGGCGTAGCTGACATTGTGTTGCTTCTCCAGACGAGACGACGAAACGGTGGTGGCCGCCGGCCAACACGAGTTGCATCGTTTCACACCGACAACTGCCACCAACGCTGCGGCGAGGGTTGGAGTACAACGAGCCGAAGTTTGGACGGCGCCGCGCGCTGGTACGGTCAGATCGTGACGGAGCCGCGCGTGCATCAGGAGATAGAGCGCAAGTTGGAAGTGCCGGCACGATTCCGCCTTCCAGCACTGAGTGGCGCTGATGGCATCGGCAAGGTGGTGGTGCAGCCCACACTGCGCCTCACGGCCGACTACTACGACACGGCCGATCTGCGGCTGGCCCGCAATCGCATCACGATGCGTCGGCGTACCGGAGGCGGCGATGACGGATGGCACCTCAAGTTGCCGCATGCCGACGAGGCCACACGCGACGAGGTTCAACTTCCTCTCACATCGGTCGGCCAACCGCCAGCCGCTCTGACCCTGATCGCGCTGGGTATGACTCGCGGCGCTGAACTGGTGCCAGTGGCAACATTGCGCACAGAGCGTCGCCCCTCGCTGGTGTACGACGGGCACGGTGTGGTGTTGGCAGAACTGACGGACGACCGTGTCGCGGTCACCATCGACGGCAAGGTCGTCAGTCGCTTCCGCGAGTTGGAAGTGGAGGCTGCGGAGGGGCAGACCGCCAACGACCTCGATTCGATCGTCGCCGCGCTTCTTGCCGCTGGCGCAACCGAAAGCGGCTTCGCCTCGAAGGTGGTGCGAGCGCTCGGACCACGAGCGATTGAGCCGCCCGACGTGCCCACGCCACGGAAAGTTTGGCCTCACGACACTGCCGGCGACGCCATTCAGAACCTCCTCGCGCGCCACGTCACTGCCTTCACCACGCACGACCTTGGTGTGCGTCGCAGCCTTCCCGATTCCGTCCACCAGTTGCGCGTGGCTGCGCGACGATTGCGCAGCACGTTGAAGGTCTTCGCTTCGCTGCTCGATGCCGACTGGGCGGCGGACCTTCGCAATGAACTGGCCTGGATTGCTGGCGAGCTGGGAGCCGCCCGCGACAACGAAGTATTGGAAATCCGGCTGTTGACCGGTCTCGCCGAGATCGACGTGAAGGGCACCGGGCAGGCAGCGGCGGTAATACGGCGCGAACTGAGCCGAGACGAACACAAGGCTGCGCGCGATGTAACCGCCGCCATGCAGTCGGCGCGTTACCTGGCCCTCTTGGATGCGTTGGTCGAGGCGGCAGGCGCCCCTCGGCTCTCTGCTGCCTCGTCGGTGGCGGCGGGCAAGGCACTGCCGCCAATGATGCGCTCCACCTGGCGGCGTTTGGCTCGGGCAGTGCGAGCATTGCGCCAGAACGGCCCGGACGAGGCGTGGCACGCAGCGCGCATTCGAGCCAAACAAGCCCGTTACGCAGCAGACGCACTCGTGCCCGTGTTCGGACGGCCAGCCAATCAACTCGCCGCGCAACTGGAGCTGGTCACCGAGCTGCTCGGTAACCATCAGGATGCGGCCGTCGCAGCCGAGGCTGCAGCAGCGCTCGCGGCAATCAAGGGAGTCGGCGGCCAAGGCGGCTACGCACTCGGGCTACTGCACGATGCGCAACGAGCCGAGGTGCGATCGACGCGAAGAGAGTTCAAGCGAATCTGGCCAACGGTGGCCAAGCCCCGCCGGCGACGGTGGCTGCGCCACGACTCTTGACGCACCACGCCGCGTCGGGCAGCGCCCGCGCAAGCCGTGCTCACTACAGTTGGTGAGACGGCGAGGAACAGATCGCGCCGAGGACGGAGCCGCATCGTGGTCAGCTGGGTGCCAATCATCGATGTTGGTGGGCCCGACGCGGCGGCGCAGATCAACGCCGCCTGCGAGCGCGTCGGGTTCCTCAGCATTGTCGGTCATGGCGTTCCAGACAGTGTGGTTGACGGTGCGTGGAACACCGCCCGCAGGTTCTTTGATCTACCGCTCGGCGACAAGATGCGCGTCGCGATGCCGCGCCCCGGCTACCCCTACGGCTACTCCCCCCTCGCTGGCGAGACCCTGGCGAAGTCGCTGGGTAACGGCGGAGCGCCCGATCTCAAGGAGAGCTATGCGATCGGCCCGGTCGACCTGCCAACGCACACCATCACCGACCCCGACGAAGAATTCGCGTGGTCGCCGAACCTATGGCCCGACACTGTGCCGCTCTTGCAACCGGCCTGGGAGCAGTACTTCCGTTCACTCAGCGAACTGGCGGCACGACTGCTGCGCCTGATGGCGATTGGCCTCGACATGCCCGAACACCACTTCGACCCGATGATCAGCAACCACACCAGTGCAATGCGCGCGCTGAACTACCCGCCGCAGCAACACGTCGCACCCGGCCAACTCGGGGCCAGTGCCCACACCGACTACGGCACACTGACCATCTTGCTTGCCGACCCGGTGCAGGGTGGGCTGCAGGTCACCGACGACGACGGCGACTGGCACGACGTAGATGCCGAGCCTGGGTCCTTCGTTGTCAACCTGGGCGACGCGATGGCCCGCTGGACCAACGACCGCTGGCGCTCGACGATGCATCGCGTACAGGTACCACAGGGCCGCCGGCAATCGATCGCGTTCTTCCACAACGCCAACTGGAATGCCAGCATCGAGTGCCTGCCCACCTGCCTGCCTGCCGGAGCGCAGCCGAAGTACGCACCGATCGCGGCCGGCCCGCACCTGATGCAGAAGTTTCAGTCGACGGTAAACGCCTACTGAGCACCTGGGCTGCGGCGGTAGGCTCCCGCCGCACACCTCGCGGGTGTAGCTCAATGGCTAGAGTTCCAGCCTTCCAAGCTGGCCATGCGGGTTCGATTCCCGTCACCCGCTCCACTGTTTGTCCAGGTCAACGCCCATTGGCTTGTCGTCGCTGGCGGGCAGCGA
>JAYUCY010000013.1:0-28159 GCA_043740085.1 Ilumatobacteraceae bacterium | reverse complement strand
GTGAAGATCTTCCGGCGGGCTTGGGCGCGTGTTGCGAACACGCGTCCTTGGAGGCATTCGCGCTTGAGTGATGCCCAGAACGACTCGGCAACGGCGTTATCGAAACATGTTGCCACCCGGCCGACGGAGGGTCGCAGCTGGTGGCGTTGGCAGTGATCGAGGTAGTCGTTCGAGGTGTATTGCGACCCGCGATCCGCGTGAGCGATCACGCCGGCGGCGTGACCGGCGCGGGCAGCGATGGCCATGTCGAGCGCGTCGATCACGAGCTCGGTGCGCATGTGATCGACCATCGAGTAGCTGGGCATCTCCCCGTTGGGCGGACCGGTGGTTATGACGCTCGACAGGGACTCTGTTCCCACGTGACGGGTGGCGTGTGTCTCAGCAGGTGGCTCGGTGTCCTCGGCACGCTCATCCGCGGTGACACCAGAGCGGGCAGCGCATTCCCGGTGAGCCCTCGCGACCCAGTTCCCGAGCGTGCCCTCGATCACCCCGATCGAGCGGGCAACATCAGCGATCGAGCGGCTTCGTCGAGGACCATCGCACCGCGTCACTCTGGAACTCCGGAGGGTATTTCGCCGGGCGACTCGGCGACCGTTTCCTGTTGGACATGGACTTCCTCCTCTGCGAGGTGTCCGCCCTACGGGGAGATGCTGAGTAACAAAGTTTTCAGACAGGCTCAAGATTTCGGAAAGTGTGCCGATCATTAATTGCGCTCCGCCTCTGCGGCGTTCAAATCACCAACGACAAGGAAGAATCACGTTGAAAATCCACATTCCCAAAAGAGCCGCGATGGCGCTGTTGGCTGGCGTATCCATCGCCGGAATTGCCGGCGCTTCGGCCGCCACACTGGGGACCGTGACCACCACCTCCCTCGGTTCCGGCGATTCGGTGGTGGCTTCGTGCGACACCGACGGCATCGCCATCAACTACACCACCGTGTACAGCGCCGCCCTCCAGAAGTACCAGGTCACGGCGGTGAACTTCACAACCGTGAACGCAGCCTGCACCCTGTTGGCTGCCTCGGTCAGCCTGCGCAACGGCACCACGCTGCTCACCACTCAGACCGTAGCGTCCATCACGGTGGCCACGAATGCGTTCTCGATCACCCTGACCACTGCTGTCGATGCCCAACTCGTCAACGGCGCGTCGCTCGTCATCACGGGCTGATAGAACCCGTACGAACGGTAATCGCTATGCGCTGTCGAACAGCTTGGTCGATCAGCACCACCACTTTGGTGGTGCTGATCGGCGCGTTCGGCAGCGCGCAGGCGACTGGTCTCGGCGCGCTCAGCGCCCTCAGCCTCGGGTCGTTCAACAGCAGTGGCGGTACCTCTGCGCCGACGGTCATCACCTGTGACGACTTCTCACGGGCCGCCTCCACCGGCACGGCGTTGGACCTGCGCCCGGTGCAACTGCCGACAAACTGCGGGTCCACCATTGCCTGGGCGACGAACCTGGGGACGTGGAGCATCAGCTCCGGTGAACTGGCGGCGACGGGCAAGGTAAATAGCACTGCCACCGTCAACGCCGGGCTCACCGACGTCAGCGCC
Source organism: Ilumatobacteraceae bacterium (assembly GCA_043740085.1). Classification (GTDB taxonomy): domain Bacteria; phylum Actinomycetota; class Acidimicrobiia; order Acidimicrobiales; family Ilumatobacteraceae; genus UBA668. Next base: position 26,609 of record JAYUCY010000013.1, on the reverse strand, counting down.
CAAGCCACCGTGATCGGCGCCAACGGGACCAGCCGCATTGCCGGTGTCGCTATCAATCACACAGGCGGGACCCGCATCTACCTTGCCGCGGCCCTCTCCGGCCCGGGCACCGCGCAGCTCCTGTTGGTCAACGGAAACACGGTCTCCACCCTCGCCAGCGCAACAGCCACCATCACCGCATCCACCGTCGTACGCATCACCCGTGTCAGCACGGCGATCACGGTGAGCGTGAACGGTGCACTGGTCATCAGCTTCACCCTCAGCGCGGGAAACGTGACCACCCTCTCCGGGGGCACCCGCACCGGGCTCCATTGGAACTCCGGGGCCACCATTCGTTTCACCAACTTCCTGGTCACTGCGGCGTCCACCCCATGACCGCCCACCGACGCTCCCAGCTGCGGCGTGCCAAGGAAATCCTGGCCTTCGTGGCTACAGTCGCCGTCGCCTGGTTCCTGTGGCCGACGACCTTGGGTGGCAGCACCCGTTTCATCACTGTTGAGGGTCGCTCGATGGAGCCGACCTACCACCTCGGCGACGCGGTGCTCGCCGACAGCAACCCCCACCCGAACGTCGGCGATGTCATCATCTTCCACATCCCGAACGACGAACCGGGCGCTGGCTCGCTCGTCATCCACCGCGTCCACGCCGTCCGTGCCGACGGCAGCTACGAGACCAAGGGCGACAATCGCACCACTGCCGATCAGTTCCACATCACCAGCGACGACATCGTCGGCACACCCAAGCTGACCTTGCCGCGCTTCGGCCGTCTGATCGGGCTGTCCAGCTCTCCGCTGGTCATTGCAATGAGCAGCGGACTCCTCACCGTCGGGTTCCTGTGGCCGAAGAAACCTCGACCGGCTGGGGACGAAGCTCAGTCACCTTTCGTGCACCTAGCACCGCTGTCAACGCTGTCAACGCTTGAGCTCGCCGTGTGTGAGGCCCGCCGAGACGCCGAGGAGATGCTGGCGTGGAGTACCGACCGGCTGGAACAATGGATGCACGACAACGCGGACCTTGCGGCCGAAGCCAACGCCTGGCTCCGTGCCGAACTGCCCGACGGTGAACTGCTCGACGGTGAGCTCATCGCATAGGACTCACGCCTGTGGGTCAGGGAGCACTGGCGATTCGCCGGGGCCGGGCTGCGCGGGTTGCGCTTCGCGGTCCGGGATCACCGGCATCGGTTGAGGAATGATGGGTGGTTGTACTGGTTCGATGGGCGGTTGGACGACGGTCATGATCATTTCCTCTCCTTTGGTGGTCAGTGTGGCAGACAGTGTTCGACGTGCCGGCGGCAGCAAGCGGATCCGGACGTCGGGTCGATGGGACGTCATCGTCTAGGGCAATCAGGCTGTTGTCGAAAGCCTCCAACTGGAGCATCAGCCAGATACACAGGTGCCACGATGTCCAAAGGCAGTTGCCTGACGCGCAGCTGCCTCAAACTGCTACCCTCCCTTCGTCATGCGATTGCAACATTTGGCTCTGGCGGGCCACCACCGGAGAGCACTCCTCTGCGCCGCAGTGGCGCTGGCGTTCGTTGGCCCGGCCACTGCGGTGAGCGCATCGACCTCGGAGCTCACCTCTGAGCAGGTGGCTGCCGAGATTTTGAGGGTGCAGGGAAAGGCCGACGCAGCCGCCACACGCTGGGCCAAGGCACAGCTTCGAGCCGAGGACCTCTCGTCGCAGATCAGTACCGTGCAGGTCAGCGTGTCGCAGGCTTCGGCGCAGTATTCACGGCTGCAGGAGCAACTGAGCCAGATTGCCATTGATCGCTTCACCGGTAGGTCGGGCGAGACGATCCTGATACTTGGCGGCAACGCCGTTGAGTCAATGCAGCGCGACGCGTTGCGAGCCGTTGCCCTCGACGCCGGAGCGGCAGGCCTCGACGACGTTGACGCCGTCCGCACCGACCTGGAAAGCGACCAGGCCCAGCTCGACGCACTCAACAGGGAGAACGCCGGGCTGCTGGATGATCTGGTTGCCAGCCAGGCTGAATTGGATCAACAACTGACCGAACTCGCCACGCTTCGCGACAGACTGAAGGACGCAGAAGTCAAGCGTCAGTACGAGGCGCTGCTGGCCGAACAGCGCAAGCAAGCGGAGCGGGTAGCGGCGGAAAAAGCCGCGGCACTGCTGGCCGAGCAGGCCGCCACGCTGGCCTCCGTACGCGGAGCCGGTTCAGCAAGCTTCCCGTCCGCGACATCCGTCTCGCCATCTGCCAGTGCGTCACCATCGCCGGCCGCCGTCGCCACCGACGCGTCGTGGCATTGTCCAATTGCCGGACCCAACGCGTTCGGCGATACATGGGGCGCGTGGCGGCCGGGCGGGCGCAGGCATGAGGGCGTCGACATGATGAGCCCATTCGGCACACCGATCGTCGCCGTCGTCGCTGGGACCGCCACCATGTGGACCAGCGAGCTTGGTGGAAACCTGGTGTCGCTGGCCGGCGTCGACGGTAACCGCTACTTCTACGGCCATCTCTCGTCCTGGGAGGGCGGCTCGCGTCGGGTCGCCGCCGGCGAGGTCATCGGCTACGTCGGTGCGACTGGCCAAACAACGGCCAACCACCTGCACTTTGGGATTTATGCCGGAGGCGGAGCCCCGGTGAATCCCTACCCGACCGTCCGCCAGCGCTGCTGAGCGTCGAACGGCAGGTACGTCAGCCGGGGCGGCTGACGCCGACTACTGCGTCCCAGTTGACGACCCTGAGACGGACGAAGGCACCGGTGTGCGGGGAATCGATCATCATCCCGTTGCCGACGTACATGCCGATGTGGCTGATGGGTGAGTAGAAGACGACCAAGTCACCCGGCTGCGCCTGGTCCTTGGGAACCTTCGGGTTGGACGCATACTGCTGACCGGACTGGTGTGGAATCGACACACCTGCCTGCGCCCAGGCCCACATGGTGAGACCTGAGCAGTCGAAACCCTCACTTGGCGACGCCTTGAACGCCACGTACGGAACACCTATCTGGCTATACGCAGCGGCGACGGCGACCCCCGCAGCGCCAGACACGGGCGGCGGCTGAGGAATCGCGGGTTTCGGCGCCGCGACTGGCGTGGTGGGCGTTGGTGCGGAGGTGACGCCCCCGCCGGTGGTGGCAACACCCGTAGTGCCGCCGCCACGGGGGGCTGCAGCCGCAGCCGCAGCCGCGCTGGCCGCAGCCGCTTTCGCAGCTGCCCGTGCCTGCTCGGCCTCCACGGCTTTCGCGGCCGCTTCGGCCCGCAGCGTCATTTGCCGATCAGCCTCTTGCTGTACAAGCTCGCCGTACTTCGCCTTCGCCTCAGCGGACTTCGTGGTGTATTCGGTGATCAGCTTCTCGCCCTCGGCGAGCTTCGCGTCGAGGTACGTAATCAGATCTGCGGCGTCCGTTTCCTGACGTTGCAACGTGGCAACGTCGGCATCCATGTCGCGCACGAGCGAATCAAGCTCGTCGGCTGTGCCGTTGCCGGTATCGAGCGCAATCGACGACAGAGCATCGAGTTGCTGTGCATCGTTGTAACTCGTCGCTGATGAAAACAACGGGCTGAGGTCCAAGGAGTCGCCACCAACGAACCGGTTGACGGCGATCTGGGTCATCGCGGCTTGCAGCTCGGCCAGCTTTGCGTTCTCGGCAGCGACCTTGGCCGTGCTCTCCACAATCTGGCTCTGGAGTGCGACCTGCTTGTCCTGCGCTGCGCCGTACTCCTCATCGAGAGTGGCGATGCGCGCGTTGAGCGAATCCAGCTCCGCCGCCAACTGCTCGACGACCTGCTTCTGGTCGCTCACCCCGTCGGCCTTGATGGTGGGCACGCCGCCGAACATGCTGGTGACCGCAATGACGACCACCAGGACGCGGGCCATCAACCGGCGGGTTTGAATCATGACGGAAAGACTACCAATATGACAGTTGTATTGCGAGTCGCCGCCGTTGTCCCTGTATCGAAGGCATCGGCCAGGCGCTTCACGGCAGTAACGGCACCATGACGGCGGCCAGGAACGGCGCGAAGTACCTGGACGCGGTGGCCGAGATGTGGTTGTTGTCGCGATACAGGATCAGGTTGCCGATGATCACCGGGCACTCCCAGGTGCCGCACAGCCAGTCGCTGACCGACACGAAGCTGGCGTCATGCTCGCCAGCCACTTCGCCTTCCAGCTGCACACGCGAGACATCGACGGAATCCTGGCGCGGAGCCAGGCACCCGCGTACGTTGCGCGGTTGCTTGGAAAGGCAGTTGGGGATCTGGTGGATCGGTAGCGGCGTGTCGCCAATGATCAGCAACTTCTCGGTGGTGGGGCGAACCTGCTCGAGCGTGGCAGCGAGCCCCCTCCGCCACACTTCATCGGAGTCGAGCCCAACATCGGAGCCGCCCGGGTCGTACGGCGCAGATGACATGACGACCATGGTGGGCTTGGCGACCGTCAGCTGCTCGACAACCTTGGCGCGCCAGGCAATGCACTCCGGATCCAGGAACGTTCTGCGAATACGAACGTCGGCGGTGGGGCAGCCGCTCTTTGCGAAGACGATGAGCTTCCAGTGACGCGTGTTGGCCAACTCCTCCAGGGCGGGGAACCACTGGGCCGCATGTGAGTCGCCGAACAGCGCGATCAACGTCGACGAGGTGAGGTCGCCGTACTCACACACCTTCGGTTCGACCGTGCCGTCCTTGAGAATGCAGCCATCGCTATAAATCCAGGGCTTGTCCGAACGGACCCCTTGGACGGACGGGTCTGCGTTCGAAGGTACTTCCGTGATCTGCGCGCCGTCGTTGAGCGCAACCAGCTGGGCGGCCAGCAATTCGTCCAACGGCACCACTGGTGGCAGCGGCTGAAGTGTTGTAGTTGGCCCGGGCACCGTGGTGCTTCCGGCAGTCGTGCTTCGCGCCACCGACATGGTGGACGTCACGGCGGTGTCGGGCGCCGCCAGTGGCAACGTTGGCGCAGCAGCCACCCCTCCCCCCCTGATGTCGTTGGGAAGATTGATCATGACCACCGCTGCCAGCGCTCCGACCGCCACCAGCGATGCACCGAGCATCAGGCTGCGACGCGGGACGGCAGCGAGCCACTGCGACTGCCGCACCGGGTTCTCCAGATAGTGGAACGACAGGGCGGCAGCGCCCACAGACGCCACCAGCACCGCGATGCGAGCGGGCGCCGACAGAGGGCCGAACTTGGCGTCGATCAGCACCAGCATCGGCCAGTGCCAGAGGTAGATGCCGTACGAACGCTGGCCAACCCACACCATCGGCCGCATGCCGAGATACGCGGCGGGCTCGTTGAAGTGGCCGCTACCCGACGCGGCGACGATGACCACCGTGCCCAGCACCGGCAGCAACGCGGCGTAACCGAGGTTCATGGTGTCGTCGTAGGTGACCACGCAGTAACCGATGATGAACAGCCCAAACCATGCGGCCGACGCTCTCAGGGTCGGCGACAGGCGCAGCACGGCGCCGCCCGTCAGCGCCAGCATCGCACCGGCGATGAGCTCCCACGCGCGGGTGGGCAGCAGGAAGAACGAGGGCGTGCGCGCCCATTCGGAGAACCACACGAACGCCAAGAGCGACTGCAGGAAGAAGCCAGCCAGGATGGCGAGCGCGAACCGACGCGTCTGCCACCGCACGCGAGTGAGGGCAAACAACAGGAGCGGCCACAACATGTAAAACTGCTCTTCGACGGCCAGCGACCAGAAGTGCAGCAGCGGTGTGGGCATCGACTGGCTCACGACGTATCCGTCGCCCATTGCGAACTTGATGTTGATCACGAATCCGCTGGCCCACAGCGCGTCGTTGGCAAGATCGGCCTGCGACAACGGGTCCAGCATGAACCGACCGGCAATCAACGTCACGATGACCACCAGCAGCGACGCAGGCAGCAAGCGCCGGGCCCGGCGGCCCCAAAACCGAGGCAGTGCCCGTGCACCGCGCAGCAGTAGGTCCTTCATCAACAACGACGTGATGAGGTAACCCGAGACAACGAAGAACACATCGACGCCGAGGAAACCACCGCTCGTCGGCCCAAGATGTGCGTGGTAGAGCAGCACCACGACAACTGCGATCGCTCGGAGACCTTCGATGTCGCGCCGAAAGCCGATGGGCATGTCGGCGGCGAGCTGCTCCTCAGGCGATTGCGCGGCGGAGGTGTCGTCTGTCGGCTCTCCTCGTTCCTGCGTAATCATCGACGTGGACCCATCCTGCGCGCTCGACGACCACCTTCCACAGCGACCACCAGTGGCACGAGCGTAGTCGTGGGTATCCGGAGAGTGCTGTCTCTGCCACCAAACAGCGAGGCGCTGGCCGCGGGTCAGGGTACGCGGGTATCAGCCGCGCGGTGATGCGAATTCGCGATACTGCGCACCGCATGTTGCACCACGACACACGCGCCGCCCTCACCATCGCCGATACGGTCGCATCGTTCACTCGGTCGACCACATGGGAGCTCGTCGACGAACTGCCATTGCGATTCGATGCGTTCCACCCCCAAGGAATGGCTCGGGTCGGTTCGACGTGGTGGGTGTCCACCGTCGACATCGACAGACGTCGCGGCCTCGTGCTCGCGATCGACGGTGATGGGCAGCTTGTCGAGCAGACCCCCGTCGGCGACGACGCTCGATACCACCCCGGCGGGATGGACTTTGATGGCGAGGCGTTCTGGATTGCGAGCGCGGAGTACCGACCGAACTCGTCGGCCACCATCTACCGGATGACACCGGGTGGGCAGCCCGAGCACGTCTTCGAAGTCGATGACCACGTTGGCGCCATTGCACGATGTGGCCGCAATGGTGACCTCGTCGGCTGGTCATGGGGCTCGCGTCGTTTCTACCGCTGGTCGGTGGAAGGTCGGCTGGTAGCCGCAACGGTGAATCCTGGTTTCTTCGTTGACCATCAGGATTGCCAATGGCTGGAGACCGGCCACCTCCTGTGTGGCGGCGTTGCAGAAGTCGGGCTCGCCGATGGTCCGGGCTGGCTCGGCGGCATCGGACTGCTACAGGTCGAGGATCTCATCATGGCTCGCGAGGTCCCGTTCCCGCGGTATCAACTTGCGACGGGCCGAGTGGGTACGCACAACCCCATCTGGTCCGAGGTCCGCGACGCGCAACTCGTCGTTCACCTGCTGCCAAGTGACGGGCACGGTGCAATTCTGTCGTACGCGACGCCGCTCGTCGGTCGGCCCAGCTGAGCGCGGCCGCTGCTGTCCGGCTCGGCCACCACCGCACAATAGAGCTGCGCAAACTCGTCTGCGGCCGCCGCCCACGAGTATCGCTCTCTGACGAATTTCTCGGCTCGTCTGCCGCGAACCGCACGCGTCAACGGTTCTGACACGGCCTCGGCGAGAGCCTGAGTGATCGCCGCCACGTCGTCGGGTGGAACCATCCACCCCGTTGGACGGTGGGGGTCGGCATTGATGAATGCGCACGGCCCGCCGGTGTTGGTCGCAATCGGCGGCACGCCGGCCGCCATTGCTTCGAGGTAGACGAGGCCGAATGGTTCGTCGACGGATGGGGCAGCGAACACGTCGCTGCAGGCCAGCGCTTCCGCCAGATCAGCGTGATCACGCCAACCGACAAAGAATACGCCCTCGGCGCCGAGCCGCTGCACCGTGTGGTACGGGTGCTCGCCTTCCCACTCGCCGGGGTAGCCACCCACGATCACCAGTACGGCCGCGCTGCCCGAGTCCCTACGCAGCGAGTGATGGGCTTCGATCAAAAGCTGCAGGCGCTTGAACCGCAGGAAGCGGCCGGCGTACAGCACCACCGGCACGGCGGAGCCGGCAGCATCAACAAACGCCGACATATCGTCGGCCGTGTAGCGAACCGACCCTTCACCCTCTCCTGGGCGCCAGCCGCGCGGGTCGTCGACGAGCCATCGCCGCCAGCATGCAAGCCGCTCGGCGAGAGTCAGCGTTCGTGGAGCGAAGACTTCGGTGTCGACGCCATTCGCAATTGTCACCACGCGCTGCGCTGGCACCCCCAACAGGTCAATGGCGAGTTGATGATCCATGGCGGACACCGTCACCACGCGCGCTGAACGTTGTGCCCACCGACGCATCCGATTGGTCCAGTCGCATGAACTCGGCGCGCTGTCGTGCGCTGCCAGCATTTTCAGTTCGGTGCCATGCAAGTGTGTGATCACCGGGACGTGCGGCCACAGCTGGTGCACGGCCTCGTGGATCGGGGTGAGGTGATGAAGGTGAACGACGCTGGGTACTGCGCTCAGCCGCTCTCCGAGAAAGAGCTTCCAGCTGCGCACTTGCAGCCGGAAGGCGGTGGCGTCGAGACGAGCGAAAGCACGATCTGGCACGCCAGGATTGTCTTCGTACGACGCGTGCATTGGCACCGTTGCCGCCATCGGGTCGGCACCAGCCGCCCACGACTGCACCGCGGGGCTGTAGTCCAAAGATTCACAGCGCAGCGTGGAGAAGAACTTCCCTGCATGTGAAGGTTCCCGTTCGGACCCCAGCGATCCAGAAAGCACCGTCGGCTCCCACCGTGTGCCGACCAGTGCGCGTGACAGGTAACGGGCCACCTGCGCACTGCCACCACGCGGATAAAAGTAGAACCCCATCGCAGCGTTCTGACTTTCCGAGGAAACCATCTGTTCACCGTAGGGACACCTCACCACGAACGCAAGGAAACCGGCAGCGAGCCGTCGTCAGTCCTGATGGTGATGCAGGTCATCGGCTGCTCGCCAAACTGACTGAGTTAGTGACTGTGACCGTGGCCGTGACTGTGACCGTGGCCGTGGCCGTGGCCGTGATCATGACCGTGTGGCATCTCACCGATGACGAAGTCGTGATGGTCGTCGTGCTGGATTCCCTGCAGCGTGATGCCAAACGTCTGCAGCAACATCGAAGTGTTCAATACATCCTCCGGCGCGCCCTGAGCGATGATGCGACGATTCAGCAGCAGCACCTGGTCGCACCCGGAAGCTTCGCCGATGTCGTGCGTGGCGGTGACCACTGACGCGCCACGCGCCAGCGCCATCTCCACCAGTTCCCGATAGCGCTCGCGACCAGCCACATCGAGGCCACCGGTGGGCTCGTCAAGTACCAGAAGATCGGCGTCGCGAGCTATCACCTGCGCGAGATAGATGCGCTGCTGTTGCCCGCCCGAGAGCGATCGCAACGGCTCGTCGGCGAGGTGCGTGACGTCCATATGCGCCATCGCGTCGCGCACCAACTGCCGATCGAGCTCCGACGTTCGCGCGAGGAGACCGAGCGCGGCGAAACGACCCATGCGCACCACTTCGATCGCCCGAATCGGCACTACGGAGCGCGCCGCGCGCGCCTGCCCGAGATACGCGATCTGCTGTGGACGCGTCCCCGGCTTGCCGCCCAGCACGTCCAGCGAACCGGCAACCGGTGCGATGAGACCGAGGACCGTCTTCAGCAGCGTCGACTTGCCCGAACCGTTGGTGCCCACAAGTGCCAGCGACTCGCCCGGCTGAAGGGTGAGCGAGATGCCTTCCACCACTGGATCGGTGCCGTAGCCAACCGTGAGTGCATTCGCGACCAGTGGGGCGACGGTCATGAGGCACCAACCGGGTCGGTGGTCGGCGCTGCTCGGACCGCCGACGGCCGAACCCTGCGGCGGATCGCGTGCACCAACACTTGCGCGGTGAGTACGGCGAAGAACGCGCAGACCGTCACGAACACGATCGTCGCCCCTCCCGAGGTGTTGTAGTGGTAGCTGAGCAAGAGCCCGACATATACCGACGTGGCACCGATGCCGATTGCCCACGCGATCATCGCCCAGATCCGCCGCGCCAGTAGCGCCCCTGCGCTGGCCGGGGCAATCAGCATTCCGAACACGAGCAAGGTACCGACGGCCTGGAAACTGACTACGACAGTCGCAGCCACCATCACCAGCATGATGGCGTGATAGCGCCGCGACGAGAAGCCTGAGACGTCGGCCTGCTCGGGGTCGAAGCACAGCAACAGGAATGGCCGATAGAGCAGTGCGACACACGCAGAGATGACAACGGCCGCGATGGCCAGCACCAGAATGTTGGCGGCTCGAATACCCAGAATCTCACCGAAGAGAATGCGCACGATGTCGCCGTTGAACGAGTCGGTCCGTGACACCATGATCACGCCAAGAGCCAACATCCCGACGAAGAGCAGACCGATCGCAGTGTCGGACGAGAGGCCAGATCGGTTGGTCACGAAGCTGACGCCGACGATCATGACCGCCGAGCCAACGGCCGCACCGAGCATGCCCGGAGCCCCGAGCAGCAGTGCCCCCGCCACACCCGGCAACACGCCGTGCGCCAACGCGTCACCGATGAACGCAAGACCGCGCAGCACAACGAACGTGCCGGCAACCGCGCACAGCACCGAGACGAGAATGCCGGCGACGAGCGCGTTGCGCATGAACTCGTTGTTTGAGAAGGGCGAGACCAACCAGGTGTACATATCGCGTGAGCAGCCTAGGCAAGGGCTGCGGCAACCTTTGTGGCGTTCTCCAGGAGGAATGTCGCGTAGGTGCCGTCTTCGGGCAGGTTGTGCGAGGCGAGGTCGACAACCTGGACGCCTGTCTCCTCACCGATCGCCTCTGCAACCTGGGTCGGCGTTCCGGTCTCGGTGAAGATGGCTTTCACATTCTGAGCCGCGATCTCATCGGCCAGCGTCGACAGTACCTGGGCCGACACACCGGCCTGCGTGGTGAGGCTGGGGATCAGCGCGCCGATCAGTTGAAAGCGATATCGCTTGGCGAAGTACCCCATCGACTCGTGGCCGGTCACCAGCTTGCGATTCTCCTCCGGCACAGCTGCGAGCACGCGCTCGACCTCGGCATCCAGCGTGTCGAGGCCAGCAACCACCGTGGCGATGCCATCGGCGACAATGCCCTGCTCGGCCAGTACAGGACCAAGCGCGACCATCACGTCCTTCAGCGTCAGCGGATCCATCCACAGGTGTGGGTCTTGCGCACCGACTTCCTGATCGGGGTCGCCGGTGGGCAGCCCTTCGCCCTCACCGACGAGGCGAATAGTGACGTGGTCAGAGGCCACGAACGTCGCCACCCCATCATCCTTTGCGTTGTTCAATGCATCCAGCACGCCGCCCTCGAGGTCGAGGCCGTTGCGCACGATCAGATCCGCGTTGTTCAGTCGCTCGATGTCCTTCGCCGATGGTTCCCACTCGTGCGGGTCCGAGCCATTCGGAATCAAGACAACCACGTTGGCGGCATTGCCCACCGCGTCACGAACGAGCGAACCCAGGACCGAATAGGTGACGACGACGGTCTTCTTCCCATCGGCGTTGTCGGCGGTAGTCCCGCCACAACCTGTCACCGACGACAGCAACGGCAGCATTGCCAGCGCGGCGACCGCCGATGCGCCGAACGTTCTCCCAAGGCCTCGACTCAGAATAGGAAGCATTCTTAGAATGCTACGTCTCGACGGCGGATCCGCAACCTCTGCTCTTCTCAATTCCTATTGATTCTCGTGTGTTCGGTACGCTGTCTTTCGTGACCGTTGCCATCGACCTCGCGCATGTCCACGACGCATCGGCCATGCGTCTGCGCGGCGCTGATCAGCTCTACACGACAGGACGGCGCGAATTGGTCGAGCTGCTTGCTTCCATGGGTCGGCCCGTCACCATCCCCGAACTTCTCGCCGAGCGACCCAAGCTGACGCAGAGTTCGGTGTACCGCAATCTGGCGATGCTGGAGTCGGCGGGAGTTGTGCAGAAGGTTGTGAGCACCGACGACCGCGCCCGCTTCGAACTCGCCGAAGACCTCATGGGCCACCATCACCACCTCATTTGTGTGGACTGTGGCCGCGTCGACGACTTTGTGGTGTCACCCGCCGCCGAGCAGCGCATCGAGTCGGTCCTCGAGCTGGCAATTGCCGACACCGGCTTTCAACCATCTGGCCATCGATTGGACATTGTGGGCACCTGCGTCGGCTGTGCGTAACGCCTTTTCTGGCGTCACGCGCGGCACACTGACGCTCCCATGTCCGCCTTGACCGACCTACTTCCACCCGTCGGTAGCGACCCGTCGTTAGTACTCGACGCGTTTGCGGAGTGGGCCACCGCTGGCGGCCGACCGCTGTACGGGCACCAAGAGGAAGCAGCGTTGGCACTCGCCGCGGGTGAGCACGTGATACTGGCCACGCCGACCGGCTCGGGCAAGAGCCTCGTCGCAATCGCGGGCATTTTGCTGGCGCTCAACGATGGCCGACGCGCCGTGTGGACTGCGCCGATCAAGGCGTTGGTGGCGGAGAAGTTCTTCGACCTTGTGGATCTTCTGGGCGCGCAGCACGTCGGCCTTGCGACTGGCGATGCATCCATCAACTCCGACGCACCAGTGCTGGTGTGCACGGCGGAGGTGTTGGCAAACAACGCACTCGCGCGGGGTTCGGCCAGCGACTTCGGGTTTGCCTGCCTCGACGAGTTCCACTACTACGCCGACCCTGACCGCGGGTGGGCCTGGCAGATACCGCTGCTGGAACTGACCAGCTGCCAGATGCTGCTGGCCTCGGCCACGCTCGGCGACATGACTGCGATCACGACCGACCTCTTCGAACGGTCCAGCCGCGCCGTCACCGAAGTGACTTCGGTGGACAGGCCGACACCGCTGTATCACCAGTGGCGAATGATGTCCGTCGCCGACAGTGTGCTGGAGGCCGTACGCGACGGGCTCAGCCCGGTGTACGTCGTGCACGCGAACCAAGCTGCCGCCATCGAACGCGCGCAGGGCCTGGTGAGTACCAACGTCACCACTCGCGCTCAGCGGGAAGCGATCGCGGCGGCAATGGCTGGTATCAAGATGGGGCGTGGCTTCGGCGAGACACTCGACCGGCTGATTCGCAACGGCGTCGGCGTCCACCACGCCGGCATGCTCCCCCGCTATCGGCGCCTGGTCGAGCGCCTCGCGGCCGATGGGCTGCTGCCGGTCATCTGCGGCACCGACACACTCGGTGTCGGCGTCAACATTCCCATCCGCACCGTCTTGATGACGGCGCTCACCAAGTTCGACGGCAATCGCGTTCGCCAGTTCAGCGTGCGCGAGTTTCACCAGTTGGCCGGACGCGCCGGTCGGCCGGGTTTCGACCCGGACGGCCACGTATGGGTGCAGGCGCCCGATCACGTGATTGAGAACAGTCGAGCGCTCGCCAAGGCTGGCGACGATCCGAAGGCGCGGCGCAAGGCTGGCAAGGCGAAGGTGCCAGAAGGCTTCGTCAACTACGACGAGGCTGCGATGCACCGCATCATTGCGGCCCGACCCGAGCCGCTCACCTCACGCTTCCGCGTCACAGCCGACCTCGTTGCGGGCGTGCTGGGCAGGCCCGATGGTCCGGCTGCACTGAAGCGACTGTTGTCCACCAATCACGATGCACCGGCAAAGCGCCGCCAACACAAGAAGCGCGCCATTGCGGTATACCGCAGCCTGGAAGCCGCCGGCGTGGCGGAACGAGTGCGAGATGCCAACGGCCGCTGCCTCGGCGTGCGCGTCGGGTCACTCGTGGAAGGCAGCGAAGAGCGCGCCGCCCTGCGCTTCTCAGCGCCGCTCACCCCATTTGCGATCGAGGTGATCGCCACCTTTGATCGCGACGACCCTGCCTACCTGCTCGACGTCGTCAGCGTGGTCGAGGCAGTGCTCGACGACCCGCGCCAAGTTCTCTACGCACAGCAGAACGCGGCGAAGGGCGTTGCCGTCAATCGCATGAAGTCCGAGGGCATGGAGTACGAGCAGCGGATGGAGGTGCTGGACACCATCACGTGGCCCAAGCCGTTGGCCGAGCTGCTGGACAACTGCTTCCACGAGTATCACCAGCACCACCCGTGGATTCACGAGTACCCGTCACCGAAGTCGATCACGCGCGAGATGTTGGAGGGCGGCGACACGTTCGCAACCTTCGTTCGCCGTTATCGGCTGGAACGCAGCGAGGGCTTGGTACTGCGCTACCTCACCGACACATGGCGCACACTCGACCGCTCGCTTCCCGACGACGTGTACACCGACGGCCTGGAGGACATCGTCGAGTGGTTGGGCCAGCTGATCCGCGCCACCGACGCAACCCTGCTGGACGAGTGGGCGGTCCTGGCCGGCAAGCCCGTGCACGAACACCTTGCACCGGTTGCCCCGAGTGTGGGGCCGGTTGGCCCTCCCCCGGCCTGGCGCACCGCGGTGCGCACCGCCGCGTTCGGCTGGGTCGAGCTACTCGCCCGTCGCTCGTATCCCGTGCTCGCCGAGCGAACCGGCTGGACCTACGAGCGGCTGGCAACAGCGATGACGCCGTACTGGCAGACGTACGACTCGCTCGGCATTGACGGTGATGCTCGCGCGGCAGCGCATTTCTCATTGCAGGAGGAGCCGGACCGATGGGTCATCACACAGCAGCTCGCCGACCCCGAGGGTGATGGCGATTGGCGTTTCGTCGCAACGATGGACATCGCGGCTGCTCTAGATGAGGGCGCCCCGGTACTGGTGCTCCAACAACTCGGCCCCTACGAAGCCGCGGGCATTGACGGCAACGATCCTGAGTCCGCCGAGTAGGGCGTCACGGGCACGATCAACGGCGCCACCAACGCCACCACGACGTTGAGACCGGCAGCGATGAACAGCGAGTTCCGCACGCCGATTCCCGTCGCGACGCCACCCCACGCGACGGCACCAACAGACGTGCCGAGCCACACCATCAGCATTGCCAGTGCGCTGCCGCGACCACGAACCCATCCGTCGAGCTTGAGCGTGTAGTTGGAGAAGAGCACGTTGAGCATTCCCATCGTGCCCGCGCCCGCAAACAGCAGCGCCACTGCGCCAACCCACAGTTGTTCGGCCGATGCGAACAACGCAGTGCCGCCCGACCACACCATCGCCGCAACGAGCACGGCCCGCTCCGGATGCTGAGCTGCATGCAGCCGCGGCAGTAACCACACCGCACCCACCGAACCGAGTCCCAGGGCAGCCGACAGCAGTCCAAAGCCCGTGGCCGAGACGTGCAGCCGCTGGCGGGCAACCAAGGGCATGACCGCCGCCAGACCGGCACCGGCCGCAGTCATCGTTGCCAGACGAATGATCGGGTTGCGCAGAGCAGCGCGACTTCGTACGTGGCGCACACCCTCGCTGATTGCAGCGTTGATCGCCTCGGGGCGTGTCGGGCGGGCGATGCCGCCCCGGTAGCCATTGACCACAGCGATCACGCCCACGAACGACACAGCGTTCAGCGCGAAGACGCCGCCAGGCCCCGCGAACGCGATGATGCCGCCGGCAAGCGCGGGGCCGACCGTTTGTGCAGCGTTGCGCGAAATCCCATCGAGGCCAATCGCTTGCGGCAGTGTCTGCGAATCGACCAGCTCGGGCGTGAGTGCCATGAAAGCCGGCGCAGCAAACGTCAGCGCCATCGACTCGAGGAACGTGCCGGCCAACAGGACTGTCGGCGACATTGTGCCGACCCCTTGCGCTACTGCCAGCGCTGCGGCTACCAGTAGCGCGGCGACCTGCGTGGCGATGATGAACTTGCGGCGATCGAGTAAGTCCGCGAACGCACCCGCGTGCAGCGCGAGCAGGAAGCCGGGAACGGCCCACGAGGCCTGGACCAGACTGACCAACGTGGGCGAACTGGAGAGTGTCGCCATGGTCCAGTTGGCGGCGACCAGATGCATGAACGTGCCGACGTTGCTGACCAGCCCGGCAATCCACAGCCACCGGTACACCCGCACACGCAGTGGCGACCACGGGCCGGGAGCGAGCTCAGTGTGCACCCATCCGAGGGTACCGCTGCCCTGCGGCGCCCAACGGCCCCTACCGCTCACAATCGCACGTGTCGCGCCGCGCCCTGTCGTGAGTGAAGGGTCAGACTGTGACGCGTGCACTTGTCAACCGATCAATTGACACTGCTACTGGCAATAGGTACGGTCAGTTCGTGCCCACTCCGAGCCGACTTCAGTTGATCGACATCCTCCGCAGCGTGTTCCAGTCGTTCGGCGCGGTCGTCGATGGACTGTCCGACGATCAGTGGCGCGCACAGTCGCTGTGCCCGGCATGGACTATGCGCGACGTAGTGGTGCACGTCACGGCAATCGAACTGGCACTGCTGAGGTGGCGGCCCGGTGACGACACTCCGTTCGCGCGGATGGCCACGATTCAGCCCGAGCTGCAGACGCTCTCCCCCGCGCAACTCACCCAGCGATATCACGAGGTCACCATCGCCCGAGTCGCCGAGCTGACAGCGATGACCGACGAAGAGTTCGCTCAGCCTTCGCTCACTCCCGTCGGGCCAGGCACGTACGGCCGATTTATGGCTATCCGCTGCTTTGACGTCTGGGTGCACGAACGCGATGTTCGCGTTCCCCTAGGTCTCGGCGGCGACGACAGCGGGCCGGCCGCCGAGCTCGCGCTCGACGAAGTCCACGCCTCGCTGGGTTACATCGTCGGCAAGAAGGTCGGGCTGGCCGATGGGCAGGGCATCGCCATCGAACTCACCGGTCCAGTCAGCCGTCGCCTGCTCGCGAAGGTAGATGGACGGGCCGCTCGAGTCGACGAGCTCCCGTCCCCCGACGTCACGCTCACCATGGATTCACTGACATTCATGCTGTTGGCCTGCGGCCGCATCGACCCCGAGAAGCCGCTGGCTGACGGACGAGTCGCCGTCAGCGGCGACATCGCGTTGGGAACGCACGCCGCCCACACCCTCGCCTTCACGATGTAAGCGCGCCACAACCGGTAGGCCACCGCGTCGGCCCGGTTGCTCATCGGATGCTGCTCGCGCGCCGCTACCGTTCGGTCCACCATGCAATGGCGCCGATCCTCCACCGACTCGACACCCGACGAGGCTGCCATCGAGGAAATCGTCAACACCAATGTCGGCATCGCGGCACGCTTCGGCCCGGAGCTACGCCAACGACTGTTGGCGCATGTTGACGAATTGCTGCGCACGAAGCGTTGGGAAGCCGTCGCCGGCAGCGAACTGACCGACGAGATTCTGGTGACCCTGGCGGCAAACGCGGCCATTCCGGTGCTGTCGTTCGACCTCTGGCCCTATCGACAGGTGCGCTCCATCATCGTTCGTCCCACGTCCTCGATGTCTGGCGGCTTACGCGCCGGGCCGGTGGCGGGCACCTACACGGACCAGCCTGTGGGCATCATCGGAGTAGCCACTCCGCACAGCGGGCCTGTCTCGATCTCGTGGGATGCAGCGTTGGCCGACAGCAGGCGCCCCGCGTATGGCAGCAACGTGGTGATCCACGAGTTCGCCCACAAGATCGACATGAACGACGGCTACGCCGACGGCGTCCCACCACTGCGGGGTGCCGCGCTCGACCATTGGCAGCACGTGCTTGACGACGAGTTCCATCGGACCGAGGGCCGCGATTCCGACGCTGTCCTGCGGCCGTACGCGTGGGCCAGCCCGGCCGAGTTTTTCGCTGTGGCCACGGAAGCATTTTTCTGTGTGCCGAGTGAGTTGGCAGTGGCGAAGCCCACCCTGTACGCCGCGCTCAGCGACCTGTATCAGCAGTCTCCAGCGGTCGACTGGTTGCCGCTCGACACCGCCTCGTGAACACAAATCACCCGCCTACCCCGCGCACACGACACGCGGCTAGATGCCCTCAGCCGCGTTGAGGCCTGCTTCGTCCACCTCCTGACCCGCGGCCAGACGGGCAAATACGGCTGGCGGCTCGCGCCACGGGTCGGGCAAGGTACCTGCCGCGGCGGACTGGATGGCCTGCCAGACGCGCTCGCTGGTGCACGGCAGATCGAGGTGACGAACTCCCAGATGGCTCAGCGCATCGATGACGGCGTTCTGCACCGCTGGAGTCGCCCCAATCGTGCTGGCCTCGCCAATCCCTTTTGCGCCGAGCGGGTTCAGCGGCGTGGGCGTCTCTGTGCTGTGTACTTCAAAGCTGGGGAACTCCGCTGCGGACGGCAGCGCGTAGTCCATGAAGTTTGCGGTCAGCGGGTTGCCATCAGTGTCGTAGTGCACCTGCTCGTACAGCGCCTGACTGATTCCGGCCGCCACACCACCGTGCTGCTGGCCCTCGACCAGCAAGGGGTTCAGCACCGTGCCACAGTCATCGACCGCGATGTGCCGTAGCAGGGTGACCTTGCCGGTGTCCTGGTCGACCTCGACCACGGCGATGTGCGCGCCGAACGGGAAGGTCGCGCCGCCCTGGTCGAAGTCCAATTGTGCCGCAAGGCCCAGCGTGCCGTCTTCGTGATCGACGGCATCGGAGTCCTGTTCGGCGGCCAGCGCGAGCGCACCCCAATCGAGAGCCGACGCGGGCACTCCGGCCACGCCAACGGTGCCGGCGACTGTGTCCACCACGATGTCGGCGGGGTCGGCTTCCAACAACCGCGCGGCCAGATGACGAGCCTTGTCGACCATGGCTGCGGTTGCTGTGTGGACCGCCGAGCCGCCGAGCTGCAAGGACCGCGAGCCGCCCGTGCCGCCTCCGCTGCGCACCAGATCGGTGTCGCTCTGCACCAGCGTGATGCGTTCCATAGGGATGCCTGTTTGTGCGCTCACGATCATTGCGAACGCGGTCTGGTGGCCCTGTCCGTGAGCGGAGGTGCCGGCCATCACCGTTGCACTGCCGTCGGGGTGCACCACCACCGAGCCATATTCGCTGGTACCGCCGCCGGCGGTGACCTCGACATAGGCAGCGACGCCAATGCCCAGCAACGTGCGGTCGCCACTCGCGCGGCGTTGCACTTGCTCGCGCCGCAGTCCGTCGTAGTCGGCCAGGCGGGCAACCTCGTCGAGCGGGGTGCCGTAGGCACCACTGTCGTAGGTGATGCCGGTGAGTGTCTGAAAGGGAAACACATCGTCGGTCAAGAGGTTGCGACGGCGGATCTCGATGGGGTCGATGCCCAGCGTCAGCGCCGCATGGTCGACTGCGCGTTCCAACAGCGCTGTTGCCTCAGGGCGCCCCGCACCACGATACGCGCCCATCGGTGTGGTGTTGGTGGCGGCAACCACCACGTCGAACTGGATACCGGTAAACGCGTACGTTCCGTTCGACATGCGTCGTGTGCCGGCGGGCAGAAAGGCACCGAGGCCCGGATACGCGCCGCCGTCGCCGACCAGTCGCACCCGCAGACCGGTGAACGTGCCATCGCGACGGCAGCCCAGCTCGACGTACTGCACCTGCCCACGACTGTGGGCCAACGCAACCATGTCGTCGGTGCGGGTGGACATCCATGTGACGGGCCGCCCCAGGCGGGTGGCGGCGACGGCGACGACTACCTGCTCGGCATAGAGCCCGGCCTTGCCACCGAACCCGCCGCCAACGTGCGGCGTGATGACCCGAATCTGCGACTTGTCCATTCGCACCGCGCGGCTGAGCAACTGTTGCAACAGGTGCGGCATTTGCGTGCTGCCGTAGAACGTCAATCGGCCGTCTTCGCCCAGGACAGCGGCTGCCCCGTGCGGCTCCATCGGCGCCACCGCCATCCGCTGGTTGACGTACCGGCCACGCACGATGATGTCGGCGTCGCCGAAGAGGTCGGGGTGCACGACGTCGGTCGCGGCCACCGCAATGTTGTCGCCGTGCTCTTCGAACAGGAGAGGAGCATCGTCGGCAAAGGCCGCCTCAGGATCGACGAGTGCTGCCAGCGGCTCGTAGTCGACCACCACCATGTCGGCTGCGTCGCGACCCTGCACCACCGACTCGGCAACGATTGCAACGATTGCCTCGCCCACGAATCGCACCTTGTCGACGGCCAGCGGCGGGCGTGCAAAATCGTCGTGCACTTTGACCATGCCATGGTGCGGGCGAATGTCCAACTCGGCAGCGGTCAGCACTGCGACCACACCGGGCATGGTGAGCGCAGCACTTGTGTCCACACTCAGCAGACGGGCGTGCGCCATCTCCGAACGCACAAAGACAACGTGCAGCGGATGATCAAGCTGCAGGTCATCGACGAACCGACCTGCGCCGACCAGCAACTCCGGATCTTCGGTGCGCAGAACCCTCGTGCCAAGTATCGAACCAGCCATCGGGTGAACCTACCGCTCCCGCGCCGTGACTGTGCGAGCGGGTCACAGCAGCTACGCGTGCAACGAAGCACTCGCCACAAGAGTGCCGTCGCTGTCGAAGAGCTGCATGGCCACGGCGGCCAGCGACGAGTCGACAAGCCCAGCCGCCCAGATGCCACCGCGAACCTCTTCGTACGACCATGAACCAACAATCACACTGCGCCCGTCGGCCAGTTGCAGCTGACAGGTGACCGGCTCGGATCCCGGACTTGGGTGGTCAAGGGCAATCAGCACATACGGCTGTTCACCACGAACCAACTGAATACCACCAACTCGCGATCCGGCGGCGTCAACGATGACACCGGAACGGGCAACTGAGATTCCCTCATCGCGGGTGCGACGGTCGACAGCTACCGCGCCGAGTGCGGCAACCATGATCAGCAGGGCCGCGGCAACACCCAGCAGCGTGGCCGACCTTGGCAACGTCCGTGCCTCAGGAAGACTCAAACGATCCAGCACTCGAGATTCGAAGCCGGGAGGTGGCTCGTGGAGCGGGGCCAACGCCAGCAGCATGTCGGTGAGCCCGAGCATCTCATCGAAGCGGCCACGGCAGGAGCTACAGATCGCAACGTGAGCGTGCATGCGTGCCCGTGTGGGTTCGGCAACCTGACCGAGCGCGAGCGCCTCCAGCTGATCGTCGAGCTCCTTGCATTCCGAGCTGTTCATTGACCCACCTCGCTCCTTGTCATTTCGCGCAAGCGCCGCAACCCCGTGCGCAGCCTGGTCTTGGCCGTTGAAGTCGGGATGCCTTCAAGCAGGCCAATTTCGGCCGTTGTTCGCCCGCCGATAGTCGCCAGCACCACGGTGCGGCGCTGCTCCTCCGGGAGCGCGGCAAGTGCTCTGCGGAGTCGCCGAACGTCGTCGGCGTCAGCGGCACTGCGCGCTGGATCGCTGGCATCGGGCGAGAGCAGCTCCGCTGCCACCCATGGGTCCATCGGCTCGGGTCGCCGAACTCGCAGCGCGTCGATTGCGAGATTTCGCGCAATCGTGAAGAGCCATGTGGAAACGGCGCCGCGCCGTCCGTCATAGGAAGCAGCGTGGCGCCATGCGCGCTCAAAAGTCTCCTGAGCCACGTCCTCTGCAAGCGACCGGTCGTTCACCATGGTGACCGCGAGGCCGTAGACGCGACTCTGGAAACGCCGAATGAAGACGGCCATTGCATCGCGCTCCTCCAGCGCAACCGCGGCGAGCAGCGCTTCATCGGAGAGCCGATCGTGCCGGTTGGCCATTCGCACCATGTGAATGGTACGGATCACAGCAGCAGAAGGATTGCCGCAATCCAATTCGGGCTGCCACACGTACACCAGTGCAACGTCAATCACTGTGGAGGTCCCGTCATGTCACATGTACGCACTCGTTCTTTCTTGCTCCTGCTGCCGCTTGCGGCATTGTCGCTGGCCGCGTGCGGTGACAACTCCGCGGGCTCCAACTACGGCGGATCAACGGCGGCCAACACGGCTGCGCAGGACCCGGCCGGACCCGACACCACGACGGCCGACACCAAAACGGCCGACACAGCCGCAGCGGCGGGGGCCACGACACTTCAGCTCGCGGACAGCGCCCTTGGCACAATCCTGGTCGACAGCAATGGCAACACGCTGTACCTCTTCGGCAAAGACGCCCCGAATGCCCCGGCTTGCAACACCGGCTGCCTGGGCACCTGGCCCGCGCTCGTGAGCGACGGCGCAGCCACCGTCGGCGAGGGCTTGGACCTTGCGGACGTTGGCACCGTGACGGCAGCCGATGGCTCCACGCAGGTGACCTTCTATGGCCACCCGCTGTACAGCTTTGCCGGTGATGCTGCGCCGGGAGATACAAACGGACAGGGTGTCGGTGGGGTCTGGTATGTGCTCGACGCTGAGGGCAACGCTGTCAAATAGCGACGTTCATTCTGCCACCCCACCGGGATGGCGGTGGCGGCTCAGTCGGTGGACGCTGCCGAGTACGGCAACCATCTGCCGGCCTCGAAGTCGTACAACTTGCACGCCTTGGCGTCGCGCACGTACTCACGCATGGAGAGCTTGCCCGAGCGCACAGTGTCGGGGTAGTTGGCAGCGATTGCCGCCGCAGCCGCGGGCAGCTGATGGAAGGGAATGCGAGCATCGACATGGTGCGGCACGTGGACGAAAATGTTGTGAAACCACAACCGGTTGACCACCGCTGGCACCCGCAAGATGGTGGTGCTCTCCATTTGGCCCTTGAACTGCGACCACTCTTTGCGCGGCCACCAGCGAATGTCGGGAGCGACGTGGTGTACGTACACCGTCCAGCCAATGATCTGCACGAACAGCAAGAACGGCACCACCAGCATCTTGAACGGCACCCAGAAGGCGCCGATGACGCCGGCAGTCAGCGCGCCGTACGTGGCGGCACCGCCGAAGGCCAGTAGCAATACTGCGCTGAGCACGATCTTGTCGCGCACGATGGCATCGTGTCGTTTGCCCGGTGCGTTGAAACGCCACATCTTCTGCCACCACACCGTGCGCAAGAAGTAAGCGCCGGAGCCAAGACGGGACCATTCGAAGCGATGGCGCACGCGAGCGAACCGGCCCATCGCCGCGAACTCCTCGACCGTGGCCGGGTGCCACACGAAGTCGAAGCCCTGACGGGTGGTGTAGCCGTGGTGAATACGGTTGTGGCCAAGATCCCAGGCGGCTTCCACGTGGAAACTGGGGATCATGCACACCTGCGCCACCAGACGGTTTGCCTTGCGCGAATCCAGCAGAGCCATGTGCGAGGCGTCATGGCCCAGCACGAAGAGGCCCGCGACTGCGAGGCCGGCAAGCGCCCACAGGATGAGCAGCGCCCACCACGTATTGGTGAGCGCGAGGCCGACCATGGGGATCGCGTACAGCACCAATGCTTGCGCGAGCGCGAGTGCCGCGCGGCCCGACGAACGCTGATAGCACGCCTCGGGGATGATGTCGCGCACATCGTTCAGCGAGGAGGTACGGGGGGTAAGAACCACGGAGTCGGAGGTCGTCACGACCACCACTCTACCCTCCCTACTGACCGGTAGGTAGGCAGGCCGGACGAAATTTCGCGGCGTCGCTGCTGCTACCCGACCACCTGGTCGTCGTGACCATCGAGTCGGTGTACACCCAATGCCCGAAGGCGCTCATCCGCTCACACCTGTGCGACCCTGCGTTACATCGCACGCCAGCCGAACTGCCCTCTGTCGGCCAGATCAGGCAGGCAATCACAGGTGGGGCATTTGATGGAAAGGCGTATGACGGCGCCTATCCCGAGCGCGTCCGGCACACCATTTACTAGCGACTTTCTGCTCAGTGAGGTTTACGGCGGCATCGTCGCGGGTATAACCAGCTATGCCCAACATCGGACGTTCACTTCGCCGAGCAATTCGCCCTCTCTGGATCGCCGGCCTTGGAGCTGCGGCATGGTCCAACCGTGCCAAAGTGCAACAGGCCCTCGGCCAGAAGCCGGCGACCGCGCCGGCCGCTGGTGAATCGGTCACGGTGCGCACCACCACCTCCACGTGGACAAAGCCGCTCCGCCGCCGTCACCGCAGTACCACTGTTCACAATTCTGCCGTGCACGGCGCTACCAGCTCGCTCCCGGCAGATATGACGGCGACATTGATCGAGCCGACGGTCATCGAGCCGTCGACGAGCACCGATCCTTCAAGTCTCTCTGAGGAGGTGTAACCCATGGAATTCATTTTGTGGATCATTGCGGTCGTGCTGGTTGTCGCCGGCATCATCGCTCTCACCCGCAAGCAGATGACCCAGGGCATCGTGCTGATCGTTGTCGGTCTACTGGTCGGGCCCGGCGGAGTCAGCCTCTTTAGTTGACCCTCCCGCTGAACGACTTCGTCACGCTTGACGGCTCATCACCATTCACCTCTCATCGGGCCACGGCCTGATGAGAGGATGGGGTATCACCACCCCAGTCGACCCCCTCGAGATCCCCGACGCGGCGTTGCTCTCAGCCGCCGCGTTGGGAGAATCCGATCGCGTCGCCGTCGCTCTCGCCGCCGGCGCCCGACTCGAGGCTCGTGATAGGCGCGGCCGCTCCGCACTTTTACTGGCAGCGATCGGCGATCATCTGGCTGTAGCCCGGCTACTGGTTGATCGAGGCGCCGACCCAAATTCGGTGGACCACCTACTGGACACTCCGTGGTTGACGACGGGCGTGACGGGCAGCGTCGAGATGCTGGAGATCCTGCTGCCCGCCGGCGCAGACATGACGATCAAGAATCGCTACGGCGGAGTCGCCATCATTCCGGCCAGTGAGCGGGGCCACGTCGAGTATGTGCGTCGAGTTGCGAGCGCAGGCATCGACGTCAACCACATCAACGATCTCGGCTGGACAGCGCTGCTGGAAGCGGTCATCCTCGGCGATGGCTCCACCCGGTATCAGGAGATTGCGCGCATTCTGCTCGCCGCTGGCGCCGATCGCCACCTCGCCGATCGCGAGGGCGTGACCGCCCTTCAGCATGCTCAAAGGTTCGGCTACCACGACCTTGCGGCCGCGCTGGCGTAGCGCCCGCCACCCGTAGTCTGTGGCGGTGTCACTGCCGTCCGCTCCGTCCGCACGGCGCACGGCAACCGTTATCGGTGGTGGCCCCAGCGGCCTGATGGCGGCCGAGGTGTTGGCAACCGCTGGCCTTCACGTTGACCTTTACGAGCACATGCCGTCGGTGGGTCGCAAGCTGCTGCTCGCGGGCCGAACCGGACTGAATCTCACCAACAGCGAGCCCATCGACGAGATGGTTGCGCGCTTTGGGACCGCACCGCATGTCGGCGAAGCAGTTCGGCAGTACACACCATCGGCGCTGCGCGAATGGGCTGCGGCCCTGGGTGAGTCCACTTACGTCGGTTCCAGCCGCCGGGTCTTTCCCACGTCCTTTCGGGCCACTCCGCTGCTGCGTGCATGGCTGGCGCGGCTCACCGAGTTGGGCGTCAGCATCCACGTGCGGCACCGCTGGCTGGGTTGGGGCAGCGGTTCTGGCGGTGAAGTGGACCCACTCGTGCATCGCTTTCAGACAACGGGTGGTCGCACGGTCGACACTCGCAGCGACGTCACTGTCGTTGCGCTGGGCGGCGCCAGCTGGCCACGAGTTGGGTCCGACGGTAGCTGGGTCCCACACTTCGTTGCGGCCGGCCTCGACGTTCGCGCGTTGCGACCTGCCAACTGCGGTGTCCATCTCAATTGGTCGCGTGTGTTCGCTGAGCAGTACGCCGGCGCGCCGTTGAAGAACACCCGCGTGTCGATCGGGGCGACGATGGCCCGTGGCGACATCATGGTCACCGACCGCGGCCTGGAGTCGGGCCCGATCTACACGGTCTCGTCTGAGGTTCGCGACGCAATTGACCGGGACGGAACCTGCACCCTGGTTGTCGACCTTCATCCCGATCTCACTGTCGACGCTGTGGCAGACCGCCTTTCCAGCAGACGGCCGAAGGATTCGGCGACCACCTTCCTGCGCCGGTCGGTAGGGCTCTCCCCCGTCGCCGTCGCACTGCTTCGGGAGGCCACCGGCAACGCGCTGCCCAGCGAAGCTCGCCAGCTTGCGCAACTGATCAAGGCAGTACCGTTGGCCGTGCAGTCCATCGCCCCAATCGAGCGGGCAATCTCCACAGCAGGTGGTTTGTCGTTCGACGAGCTCGACAGCCAGTTCATGATTCGCAGTCTGCCCGGCACCTTTGTCGCCGGCGAGATGCTCGATTGGGAAGCGCCCACCGGCGGCTACCTGCTGCAGGCGTCGTTCAGTACGGCAGTCGCTGCAGCCCGCGGTGCGATTGCATGGCTGGCGAACTAGCGAACGGCGATGATGTGCGTGGTGAAGCCGGGGTCGACGAAAAGATTCTTGCGCCCAGTTACCGGGTGCACACGCACAACCGGATGGATGACCGGCGGCACCTTGCCGGCATCGTCGAACAACTGCTGCACGTCGGCTCGCGTGAGCGCAGTGTCGAACGGCTCGCCCCAGTAGGCCAGCGGCGAGATGCGGTGCACCGCCTCCAGTTGCTCCACCGCACTCTGTAGCGCGGGAGCGAGACGCTCGTAGGCGCTGCGCGTGTCGGCCCACATCTGTCGCCCCCATAGGGTGGCACTGCATCGCTGACCAGCACTGAAGCAGCCGGGGGCGCTGGCATGAATGTCACATCCGTGTGCCAACAGGCGTTACGACCGCCCAACGCACCGTCGACCACCAGGATCTCCGGATGATCTGGGTGGCCGGGCACCACCGGGTGGGCCGGCGTTGGTTCGCCCAGCTGTAGGCGCTCAGATAGGTTGCTCGGCGCCATGTCTCCACTCACTCGAACCCTTCGTCTCGTCGGGTCGTGGGTTGGGGTCAGCATCGGGGTGCCGCTACTCATCCGCGCCGAGCTCGGCGTGGCGCCCTTCGATGTATTGAATACTGGCGTTGCCAACGCGACCGGCTGGTCGCTTGGTGTGGCGTTCGTGGTCGACGCGTGCGCCTTCTACCTCGCCGGCTGGGCGCTGGGCGCGAAGCTCGGGTGGGCATGCATCGGTGGAACATTGGTCATCGGCCCAATGGTCAACCTGTTCCTCGGTGTGATTCCCGTGCAGCATGCCATGGCCCCGCAGCTGGGTTTCTTCATTGTTGGCCTGGTGATCATCGCCGTCGCCATCTGCCTTGTGATCACCACCGAGCTCGGTGC
>JAYUCY010000012.1:0-12704 GCA_043740085.1 Ilumatobacteraceae bacterium | reverse complement strand
ACGAGGGCAGAACCACTGACCGCCAGTGGGCAGAACCGTTGGCCACCAACGGGCAGTTTCGTGACCGCCTATGGGCAGGATCTCATGGCCGCCGACAGTGGTGGCGGAGTGGTGGCTCGACGTGGTCGCTGGGCATCGCGTGCGGGTTTCGACGTGGGCACTGACGGCCAGCGCGTCGAGAGGATCGCCATCGAGCGATCCAGCAACGATGGACTGCCGTTGCTATCCGACATGGCAGCTGAGGTGCGCCAGTTCTTCCACGACTGGGCGGGCGAGCCCACCTCGTGAACAAGCTGTTGTCGACTCGTACACCGTTGACACCAGCGCACCATCCCGGCGCGGCCCCGAACGCCGAATGTGAGGTCCGTTACTCAGCAATTTGGATCATGGGTCGGATCCAACGCACAGTCCCGACCCCAGTCCTCCGCACCGCCGGCTATGAACAGGGTGGAGGGAACGAGAAGGACCGCGACGATGCCCAGCGACATCGCGACGCTTCCGCGCTCGCTGCCCCCGTTGCGGCGGGTGCGCCATCCGAGAACAACGGCGACCGCGCCGAGAATCACTCCCGGCAGGATCATCCAGTAGACCCAGACTGCGGCAACTACCCCCAGCACCCCACACGCAAGGGCGATCCATTCCGTGTTGCTACTGATCTGCTGCTTGCTACCAATCTGCTGCATCGTGGTGCCGTCCTCGCATAGTCCGCTCAGAACTACAGACGAGTTCCTGGCGTCCCTGGGTGACACCCGGCCAAAAGATTCTGCTCTCACCAACACCGCGTGCCTGATCTGGCCTTTGAGCGCCCGGTGTCGCTGGCGGCGCTCGAGCGGAGCTGCCCCGAATACCCGCTCGTTACTCGCGGCGCAGGCACGATCCTCGATGCAGAACGAACGTGCCCAACGACAGAGATCCGCGCTGCTCAGTTGAGCCGGTGGAGCCGGTCATTCTTCCAGTCGTAGAACAAGACCCCCAGGCGCATCCTGAGGAGTCCATCTTTCGAGTTGAGTTGCGCGCCCGGCTGGGCGCGTTGAGCGCGTCGCAGCTGGTCAGCGAGGCCGCACGGCTTCGACCGCATCGAAGCGTTGCATCATTCGCTGTCTCAAGCGTTACGTCGCCCGCGAAACCTTCCAGGCGCTACCACGCTGACCAAGAACGCGGCGACGGGACTGGCCCAACAACTGCCTGACACCCCCGGGTTGTCCTTCGAACGACATCAGCGCAATCTTCGCTGTCGGCCCGCACACGCGGGTGGGCTGGACTAGCGTCCGCTGCATGACGATAGGTAAAGGTCCGGCGGATCTCAATGAAGAGTTCGTCCGTTCCCTACCCGATACCGGACCGGTCGTCATGGTCAACCTCGTGCGATTTCGTGAGCACTCGCGAGACGGTGACGGCAGCGGTTGGGATGCGTACTTGCGGTACAGCAAAGCGGACGTCCCGCTGCTGAAGCGAGAGGGCGGAATCATCCTGTGGGCGGGGCATGTCGAAGGAGCCGCACTCGGTGATCTCGGCGACGGTCGCTGGGACTGGGTCGTGGTGGTGTGGTACCCATCTCGGGCCGCGTTCCTGGCGATGATGACGTCGTCGGAGTATGCGATCGCCAACGTCGATCGTGAGAACGCGATCGAGGACCACGTGATCCTCGCCGCCAGCGAGACCTACTCGAAGTTCAAGCCCTGATCGTTCCGCGACCCGGACGCGAAGTGACGCGGTGCTGGGGCTGCGTCCTGGGGTGTTGAGGGAAGACCGCGTCACTTCGGCCAATGCGCGCGGGAATCGCCGACGACGACGGGCGATCGGCCCCCGGGTTGCTCAACAGTACGACGAACGGCGTCCTCGGGTTTCGACAGCTGGCACCGTGCTACTGAGCTGCGAGCGTGCCGGCGAATATCTGCCAGGCCGGCGCCGACTTGGCAACCAGGCTCAGCACGATGTACGTGCGCTCGCCGTACAGGTAGTCGGCCCACTTGCCCTTCGCCCGGTACTGCTTCCACTGCACCAGCGCGAAGCAGTTGAACAGAAGAAACAACGAGATCACGATGCCGTACACGAAGCCCGGTGGCGTCGACTCGGCAGGCCCTTCGGAGACGCCAGGCTGACCGCAGTCACCGCCAGGGAACGACCCCTGAGATGCAACGGCGCGCCGATACAAACTGACCTTTGCCACTGGTCGCGAGCACCCACCGGGCACCATGATGCAACCGATGAACCTTCCTCCTCTCTCACGCGTCGTCATCCACGGTCACGAAGTCGGCTATCGGCGCAGCGGCAGCGGGCAGGCGGTGCTGCTGTTGCACGGGCTTGCGGGCAGTTCGCTCACGTGGCGAGCCGTGCACGAGCAACTGGCACTCACACACGATGTCATAGCACCCGACATGCTCGGCCACGGCGAGTCGGCGAAGCCGGTGGGCGACTACTCGCTCGGCGCGTTCGCCAGCGGTCTGCGTGACTTCCTTGCCGCCATCGACGTCCCGAGCGCCACCATCGTCGGCCACTCGTTCGGCGGTGGGGTCGCGATGCAGCTCGCGTACCAGCATCCCGAACTGTGCGACCGGTTGGTGTTGGTCGGCAGCGGCGGCCTTGGACGCGAGGTGAGTTGGTTGCTGCGCATGGTCACCCTGCCTGGCGCGGAGCACCTGATGCCGCTGATGTTTCCGCGCCTGGTGGCCGACCGCGGTAACGATCTGGGCCGCCTGCTCGGTCGGCTCGGCCTCCGCGCGCCGCGCCTGGGCGAGATGTGGCGCTCGTACTCGTCGTTGGCCGGCACCGAGAACCGCAAGGCGTTCGTGCGCACGATCCGTGGAGTCATCGAACCGGGCGGCCAGACCGTCAACGCACTCGACCGTCTCTACATGGCGGCACACCTACCGACGCTGATCGTGTGGGGCGAGCGCGACGACATCATTCCGGTCGCGCACGCGCATGCCGCGCACGAGGCCATTCCCGGCAGCCGGCTGCGCCTGCTCGACGGCGTCGGCCACTTCCCGCATGCCGAAGCACCGGAGCGTTTCCTCGAGGCGCTCACCGATTTTCTCACGATCACGGAGCCCGGCATCGCCGCTCCGGGCGGACTACGAGAACTGCTGCACGTCGAGTAGCGGGGTAACCAGTCGAGCTCCATCGCAGCGAGGCGAGTCCGTTCGCGTTCAGGCCTCGTACCAGGCCCTGGCGATGCACTCGACGTGGCGGTGATCGGTGCCGCAGCAACCACCCAACACTCGCAACGCGGGCAGCACCCGACGCAGCTGCACGTATCGGGCAGCGAGGTCGGCGGGGTCGCCGTCGTCCAACTCCACCATCTCGTCCAACTCGGCGTGGCTCAGTTCCGAAGCGTTTGCGCGCAGACCACCGATGCGCGACACCCAGGCCGGCGAGCCGTCCAGGATGTGCGCGAAGTGGCTCGGGTGCGCGCAGTTGATCATGTAGTGGATCGGATATCCATCCGTCGCCGCGTCGGTCGCCGCAATCGCCTCCCCCAGTGACATCCCCGACGGAAGCCGTCCATCGGTCTCCAGTGTGAACGACACCACGGCGGGTAGCCCTTCCACTTTGGCGGCGTTGGTGATGCCGACCGCCTCCTCCACGTAACCCATCGTCAGCGCGGTCACCACGTCGACTCCCGCGACCGCCATCCGTGAAACCTGGAACGAGTGATACGACTCGGCTTGCGCCGCATCCATCATCGTGTCGATGCGATACCCGTCGCCGCGCGGGCCGACCGTCCCGCCGATGAGGAACGGCTGCTCACCTGTCCACCTGCTGCGGACGTCCGCCACGGCAGCGACCGATTCGTCGATCATCTGGCCCAGCGTTGCGAGGTCGTGCCCAAGTGTCGCCGCCCACTCGGGGTTCGCGCGCCACGTGGGCGCCTCGAGCAAGACCGCCGCCCCCACCGACAGCGCAATCGCGGCGTAGTGCTCGTAGTACTCGACGAGCAGGGCGCGACCCGCGGGTGTCGCGGCCAACGGATAGGCGGCGAAAGCCGGCAGTTCGATCCCACGATGGAAGATGAGCCAGGTTTCGAGGCCGGCGTCGGTGATAACAGTGGTGTCAGTGAGGGGCCATTGGGTCCGAGGTCGTGCGGTGTTCATGATGACCACAGAACCACGAGCCGGTGCGCAACGTTTGGGGACGGTCTGAGGATGCTCTGAGGATCAGGAACGCCGTCGCTCGACCAGCTCGAGTGCAGTGTTCAGGGCCTGATCGACATCCAGTCGACGCCCGTGAGCACTCCACTCCGCGAACAGGGTCGTGCCCACCCGTGCCTCCAACGCCGAGAGCAGGGCCGCCAATTGCACCCACTCGGGGCCGTAGCTGGGCCGCAGCCGCGGGTTCGTCGCCGCTGCTGCCAGGATGGCGGCGCCGCGATCTTCACCCACGGCCGCCAGCACGACCACCAGGTTCCGCAGGCTGGTGACCGCGTGCACGAAGTTGCCGTGTCGGCTGTAGTCGCGCAAGCAGTCCGCGAAGACGTCGATTGCCTGCTGCTGCGCGCCGGCGCGGGAGTACTCGGCGGCCAGCGACGACTGCGCCACCGACACGACGAAAGCGGTGCCCGCACCACTGGCCAACGCAATCGCCTCGTGGTACGCCGCCACCGCGTGCTGAGCAGCACCCGGCGTCGCGCTCAACGCCTCCCCGCGCGTGTATGCGACCCACGCGCGATCAGTCGGCGACAGCGTCTCCACGTCGAGCTCCTCCAGTCGCACGATGGCCGCTGCAGGTTCACCGGAGAACACCATCGCCAGCGAAGCATTGACCGCAGCGATCGCGATGGAGTGCGCGTCGTTCAGTTCGGTGCCCAGCCGGTGCAACTCGGCCGCCCACTCTGCGACCGCATCAAGGTCGCCCTGGTAGAGGCCGACATCAGCGAGGATCTCCAATGCCGTCGCCCGCACGGCCGGGTTGGCCGCCCGCGCTGCCACCATCGCAGCGGCTCGTGCCTCACCAAGTTCGCCGCGATTCGCTGCCGCGCCCGCCACGTTCGCATGCGCGCCGAACAGTGCGGCCGCGTTCGGCGCGCCCGCCAGCAGCGCCCTGGCCCACTCAGCCGGCTCGTTCCAGAAGGTCGAGTAAGCGGCGAGGTGCAGTGAGCCACTGATCTCGGCCGCGAGCGCAGGGTCGTGCCGCTGTGCCCATCGATGTGCGGCACGAACCTCGGCCACAACGGTGTCCAGCCGGCCGCGCCCCTCGGCCTCGGCTGGCGTACGGATCAGGCGGTCGACCTCGCGAACCACAGAGGCGTAGTGCTCCGCGTGCCGCCGACGAACCGCCTCGGCGCCGCCCAGGTCGTTCAACCAACTAGCGGCGACGGCGCGCACCGTAGACAACATTCGGTAGCGAGTGATCGCGCCATCCACGTCGGCCACCAGCAGCGATCGCTCGACCAGGCGCGCCAGCTGGAACGCGATGGCCAACCCGCCCGTCGCGACCTCGGGCGCGACCACGGCAGCCGCATCGGCCGCAGTCACCGCGCCGACGAAGACGGACAGCTCGGTCAGGGTCTGCCGGTCGTCGGGCTCGAGAAGCTCCGCCGACCACGCCGCCAGCGACGCCAACGAGCGATGCCGGTGCACCGGTGAGCGATGCGTCACCTGCAGCAGCGGCGCCCCGTCGGACAGCGCAGCCTCCAACTCGCCGAATGTCATCGAACCCAAGCGGGCGGCCGCCATCTCGATGGTGAGCGGCAACTGGTCGAGCCCGGCCAATAGCGCGGAGATTCGGTCGGGGCCGATGGCCTCGGCGCTCCACCCCGGCTGCACTGCACGCGCCCGAGCGCTGAACAGCTGCGAGGCGTGCTCGCGGCTCAGCGGGCGAATCGCGACCACCTGCTCGGTACTCAGGCCCAGGCGAACCTGACTGGTGGCGATCACTCGCAAGCGGCTCCCGAGGCCCATCACGCCGTCGAGAAAGGCAGCGACGTCGTCAACGACGTGCTCGCAGTTGTCGAGCACGAGCAGCGCATCGAGCTTCGCTATCCGCCGGATGGCCAGCTCGGGCCGGTCGTGGTCGAGCACGATCTCCATCGCCCGCGCGACTGTGGGCAGGACATGCTCGCCTGCGTGCAACGTCGCCAGCTCGACGAGATGCACACCGTCGTCGTACTCGCCGGCACTGCGCTTCGCTATCGCGCGCGCCACCGTCGACTTGCCCACCCCGCCCGGCCCCGTGAGCGTCACCACCGGCGCGACTCGCAGCAGCTGGAGCAGCGCAGCGAACTCCTCGTCGCGGCCGATGAGCCCGTCGGTCGCGACCGTGCGACCCGCTGCGATCGGTTCCACCGTCACCGCAGCGACGAACCGATAGCCATAACCGGGCACGTTCTTCACGATCTGCTGCCGGCGCCCGTCGTCACCGACGGCGCGCCGCACCTCCTTGACCCGGGTGGTGACGTTCGCCTCCGACAAGAACCGGTGACCCCACACGCCGTCGAGCAGATCCATCTTCGAGACCACCTCGTCGGCCCGCTCCAGGAGCACAACCAAAAGTTCGAAGGCCTGCGGTTCGAGATGGATCAGGCGGCCGGCACGATGCAACTCGCGCCGAGAGACGTCGACCTCGCAGTCCGCGAACCGGTACATCGCGTCGAGTCTTGCACGTCACGACAATCCGGGAATCGAGAGGGTCTCGCGCTTTCCACCGTGAACTCGAGCGAGGACGTCGTCTGCGTTCTTACACGGTGCGGCCGAGGAAGCTGAGCATCTTGGTCTGTGCGTCGGCGCCGGGCGCCGGCTTGACGGCCGCAGCCATCATCCCCGGCATACGCAGCACTTCCTCGGGGAGCGCCTTCCACGTAGCCAGCGTGTGCTTCACAAGGGCCGGGTCGAGTCGCTCGTCCACCTTCGCCGTACGAGCCATGTCCCACGTGTGTGGCACGAGATCGGCAGCCATGAAGCCGACGAGCACGTCAACGGTCATCGGACCGAAGTCCGGCCCAAACGGGTCGTTGGCGATGGACTCCAGCACGTGCGCGTGATCGAACACCTCCAACGTCTGGTCGCGCAGCTTGATCCACGCACCCAACGGGTCGGCCCCGAGCTTCGGCGTCGACTTCGGGCCCTTGCCGGTGGCAGCAAAGCTCTTGATCATCGCCAGGTTCCCCGCGGCGTGTTCGTACACATCCTTGCCAGTCCAGCCGATGCACGGTGCCTTACGTGAAAAGGCGGTCGGCTTGGCCGTCTTCAGGACATGCTCGAAGGCATAGACGGCGGACGTGTACAGGCGGAGGTTGGTACTCATGCCCGAACGATACTGCAGTCCGCAAGCACTCGAAATCGTGGTGCCGGCGAAGTAGCGGTCACACGTGAGCGGCGATGGCCACGGCGGCTCGGAGTTCGCACCTGACTCGGCCCTTGCGAAATCGTGGTGCCCATCCCGTCCCGACGCGACATGCTCGCCCGATGCACGCCTTTGATCCACAGCACAGCTTCGGCCCAGATGTTGCACCTCACTACGACGCTCAGCCCCGCGGCGACGAGCAAGCTGCCGCCGAATTCCTCCTGCAAGCTGCAGCCGGCGGAAGCGCGCTCGAATTCGCGATCGGCACCGGCCGCATTGCGCTGCCGCTGACAAAGGTTGGAGTGTCGGTCGACGGCATCGAGCTGTCGACAGCGATGGTCGAGCAGCTCCGCAGCCGGCCCGGCGGCGATCAGCTACGAGTCGAAGTCGGCGACATGTCGACTGCCGACATGGGCACCAGGTACTCGCTGGTGTACCTCGTGTACAACACGATCTTCAATCTGTTGACCGCGGACGACCAGGTGCGTTGCTTCGAGAACGCCGCGCTGCACCTCGACGCCGGCGGCGTGTTCGTAGTCGAAACCGCGCTGCCGCACGCATGGATTCCGCCGGGACAATCGGAGTACGTGCACACCGAACTGGTGGAACTCGACACGGTCGGCTTCGACGTCGCCCGCTACGACCCAGCCACGCAGCTACTGACCGAGAACCACGTCCGAATCACGGAGTCCGGCGTGCGGTTCATGCCCATCGTCTGCCGGCTCATCACCCCTGGCGAGATGGACCTGATGGCACGCATCGCCGGTCTGCGGCTGGTCGACCGATATGGATCGTGGCACCGCGATCCCTTCGGCTCAACCAGCATCGCGCACGTCTCCATCTACACCCGTTGCTAGCACAGCGATCACCTTCGAGCGATCGTGGCCAGTCGTGCGCGGGTACACAGAGCGCACCCACCGTCAGTCCAGCGGGGGTTGCAGGATCTCGGTCTCGGAACGGGCGAGCAACGCTTGCACGAGCGGTGGCTCGTAGTGGCGCTGCACGGTGACGCCGTAAAAGTTCTCGTACAGGTCTGGAATCACCGCATGCTCCACCAGCCGGCCGCTACGCAACTCGTCTTGCACAACCACCGATGGCAGCAGCGCAAGACAATCCGAGTCGCGTGCCAACAGGCGCAGCAGCGCCATGTCGTCGACCTCGGCGCGCAGCCGGTAGCGGATGCCCAGCTGCTCGCAACGCAGGTCGAAGCCGGCCCGAATGTCGTTCTCGCGCCCAGGCAATAGCAGCGGCAGGTCGGCAAGGTCGACCGGGTACCGGAATGGTGACGTCGGCCGCGGACGACCAACCAAGCTCACCGGCTGGCGGGCGATGCGCCGACACCGCCACGGATCGGCGCTACTGGCGTGGACTCGCTGGTTCGACAAGATCAGGTCGAGCGAGTGCACGCGCAGCTGCGCCAGCAGCTCGGTGAGGCTGCCCGAGATGAGCACCAGCTCCACATCCGCTCGGTCGAGCAACGGCCGGATGAAGTTCTCCTGGAAGTTGCGAGAGACGGTGGCAACGGCGCCGATACGTAGCACCTGGCGCTCGTCGCGGCGCCCGCCGCTGAGCACCGCAACCAACTCGTTGCCGGTGGCGAAGATCGTCTCCGCGTAGGCAAACGCCAACCCGCCGGCCTCGGTGAGCGTCAGGGTGCGACCGGTGCGATGGAACAGCATCTGTCCCAGCTGCGCCTCGAGCTGTTTGATCTGGGCCGACATCGCCGACTGCGACACGTGCAGCTGCGCGGCCGCGCGGGTGAGGTTTCCCTCCTTGGCGACCGCCCAGAAGTAGCGAAGGTGGTGGAAGTTGAGACGGGACACAGAGCACACCCAATCGTTCGTCTGAGATGAACTAATTGTTCTGAACTATATGTTGGACAGAATGGTTGTTCACGGTCAGAGTGTCGGGAGCCCGGCTGTCAAGGAGTGCGCCGCACGTGTCCCTCACCAATTTCACCGCACTGCCCGTGTGGCACAGTGTTGTGCTGCTCGTGCCCGCCATTGCGGCACTGGCCGCGGTCATCGCCGCCCGCCAGGCCGCCTCCGTCGCGATCGCGTGGCGCTACGGACGCGTCGCGTCAGTGGTCATGCTGGTGGCCGCTGGCGCCGGTCTTGTCGCTCGCGCACCAACGAGCGACAGCGCTGGCATGTTGCTGCGAGCCGACACCGTCGGCGCGATCATGCTCGCGTTGGTCAGCTTCGTGGGCTGGGTGGTCATCCGCTACTCGCAGGCCTACCTGGCGGGCGACCCTCACGAACAGCGCTACATCAGCCAGCTACTGGCAACCCTCGCGGCGGTAGCGGTGGTGGTCATCGCCAACCATCTCGTGCTGCTGACTCTGGCGTGGGCCGCGACGGGCCTCGCGTTGCACGGCCTCCTCACGTTCTTCGGAGACCGGCCTGCAGCAGTTGCCGTTGCCCACAAGAAGTTCATCCTGGCCCGCTGTGCAGATCTGTGCATGCTTGGGGCGGTGGTGGCATTCGGCGCCACCTTCGGCACGCTGCGCATCGACCAGATCACCGCCGAGGCAGCCGCGGCCGCGCTGCCGATGGGTGCCCGCATCGGCATTGGGTTGGTCGCACTGGCTGCGCTCTTGAAATGCGCGCAGCTGCCGTTTCACGGGTGGCTCATCCAAGTCATGGAGGCCCCAACGCCGGTGTCCGCCCTGCTGCACGCCGGCGTCGTCAACCTCGGCGGGTTCGTGCTGCTGCGCTTCGCGCCGGTGGTCGACCGCGCGGTCGAAACAAGGGCGCTGCTCATCATCGTCGGCACCACCACCGCGGTGATTGCGGCTCTGGTGATGACCACTCGCATCAGTATCAAGGTGTCGCTCGCTTGGTCGACGTGCGCGCAGATGGGGTTCATGCTGATGCAGTGCGGCCTGGGCATCTGGGAGATGGCGCTACTGCACCTCGTCGCCCACTCGCTCTACAAGGCGCACGCCTTTCTCGGTGCGGGCGGCGCGGTGCGCCAGACGCAGCGCAAGCAGCTGGTCCCCAAGCCCGCTGCCCCGACCGGCGCGTCAATACTCGTCGACACCTCGGTGGTAGTGGTGGGTACGTGTGCTGCAGGTTGGGCGTGGGGGCAGCTTCCCTTCGCCGACCCGCCGTCGGCCACCACCTGGTTACTGGTCGGCATCGTCGCCGTCGCGTTGGCCCCACTCGCCAACGCGGCGCACAACCCCGGCGGGCGGCGCACACGGCTGCCGCTCATCGCCGGGACCATCGCGGTGCCGCTCGCATACTTCGCGCTACACGACGTCGTTGGGCAACTCGTGCCTCACGGGCCGACAGCGCCCCCTGCGCTGCTCGTCTTCGTCGCCATCTCCTTCGCACTGCTCTTCACCATCCACACGCTGTGCGTCGTTACCCCTTCCCGCGGCCTCTCTACTCGCCTCTACCCGTGGATGTATGGCGGGCTGTTCCTTGACGAGGCGTTCACCCGCGTGGCCTTCGCCGTCTGGCCACCACCGGCTCCGCGCGCACGTCCGTCGGCCCTCCCGAACATCGCCACCGCACCCTTTCCCGATCGGACCCGGACCCTCGCGTGACCATTGCCGCCACTCCACACATTCAGCCACTCGCGATCACCGCCCCCATTGCCTCGGCCTGCGACCGAATCGCACCTACCTGGCCGCTCGACCAGTTCATCGCCGTCAACCCCTACTGGGGGTGGCGGGGCTCGTCAGCTCCGGACGCGGCGGCGACGCTGGGCGCACTGGCCGGCACCTCCCTCACGATGCCTCGCGCCTGGTTCCGCTCGGAGCACGCGGCCGGCCGTCTCGCGGCCGAACACATCCACGCCGCAGCGACCACGCTGGGCGACCCAACATTGGCTGAGGCTGCCCGCGGTGTGCTGCAGCAATCCCCCAATCAGGCCCAACCGGTACTGCACACGATGGCGCTCGCCACCGACGTACGCGACCTGGGCGGCCCACCGCAACCCGGCCAGACCTGGGCCGACCTCGTCACCCACCAGATCAGCCAGCACTGCGCTGCGCACTTCGACCGCTGGCAGGGGTCGTGGCATCCGGCCCAGGACGTCGACCTGTTCAGCGGATGGCGCACTCAACTGTCAGCCTCGCACGGTGTCAAGTGGCGGCGCGGCGCCGGCTGGGCTCGAGCCCAAATCGCGACACTGCCCGCCCAGCCCGCCGCGACGATCGCCGAGCTCTTGCGCGTATTGGCTATTCCCGAAGCTGGTCACGAGTCGTACCTCACCGCGCTCCTGCTCTCGGTCAACGGCTGGGCGGCGTGGTGCGCGTACCGTCGCTGGCAAGCCCGCCTCGTGGGTGCCGATGACGACGAGATCGTTGGACTACTTGCCATCCGGCTCGCCTGGGAGTGGTTGCTGCGTACCGACGCGGAAGCCCGTCGCGAAGCCCAGGGTGGATCCGCTGTGTGGACCAACTGGACTCACTCGTGGGCACACGCACAGGACGCGGTCGATGCGATTGCGTTCGAACAGCGTGTCGATTGGGTACTGCAGGGCGCCCTTGAGCGGACATACCAGGACACATTGATCCGTGCCTTTGCCGACGCCGATACTGCTCCCATGCGCGTGCCTGCGGTGCAGGCCGCGTTCTGCATCGATGTGCGTTCCGAAGTCTTTCGCCGAGCTCTTGAAGCGACGACACCAGGTGTCCACACTCGCGGGTTCGCCGGCTTCTTCGGGCTGCCCATTTCCTACACGCCAGCGGGCAGCGCGCTCACCCGTCCGCAGCTGCCTGGGCTGCTGGCTCCAGCCGTGAACGTCACCGAAACCACCGCGCTCGGCGCCGAACTCGACGACATGACCAACGAGCGAGTGGCGGCACTGGGCGACCGGCAGGCGTGGTCCCTGTTTCGCAGCGCACCGTCGTCGGTCTTCAGCTTCGTCGAGTCGATGGGATTGCTGTACGGGCCGAAGTTGGTGAAGGACAGCCTGGCGCACACCAAGGCACCCGCAAAGTGGGAGAACGACGGGTTGTCGGCCGAGTCGGCCGCCCGCCTGCGGCCCCACATGAGCATCGTTGACGATGACCCTGCGGCAGCCGCCGCAATTGCGAAACGTGTGCTGAACGCGATGGGCCTGACCGATGGGTTGGCGCCACTGGTACTCCTCTGCGGCCATGGCAGCCGGACCGCCAACAACCCGCACGCGGCCGGTCTCGACTGCGGCGCCTGCGGAGGGCAGACCGGCGAAGTGAACGCCCGGGCGCTGGCTGACCTCCTCAATTCCACCACTGTCCGCGCCCACCTCGCGGCGATGGATGTCGTGGTGCCCGCGACCACGTGGTTCGTCCCGGCATTGCACAACACCACCACCGACGAGGTGCAACTCTTCGACACCGAACTGTTGCCTGAGAGCACTCGCACTCCGCTCCGCCAACTGCGGCAGTGGTTGGCCAACGCCGGTGACCGGGCCCGCGCCGAGCGAGC
>JAYUCY010000011.1:0-5483 GCA_043740085.1 Ilumatobacteraceae bacterium | reverse complement strand
GCCCACCCCTACATGTGGGCCGTCAAGCCGCACTACTACGGCTCGCACTTCTACAACTGGCCCTACACCTACGGACTGCTGTTCGGCCTCGGACTCTTCGCCCAGTATCGGCAGGACCCGCAGGCATTCGGCGTGCAGTACGACGATGCGCTGTCGCGGGCGGGCATGAACACCGCCGAAGAACTCGGCCAGATGTTCGGGTTCGACGTGACTGATGGCGCGTTCTGGACGGCCAGCCTCGACGTCGTTCGCCAGCGAATCACCAGCTACGACACACTCGCCGCCGAGGTTGTGTGAGCACCACGCTCTACACCCCCGATCGCGACGAATTCGCCGCGCTGCTTGGCGGTGAACCGCGCTATCGGTTGGACCAGGTGTGGGACGGGCTTTACACGCAGCTCGCCGCGCCATCCGAGATCAGCAACGTGCCCAAGGCGCTGCGCGAGCGACTGGCAGCCGACCTTCCGAGGTCGCTCACCGAGGTGACGCGACAGATCAACGACAACGGCGACACCGTCAAGTACCTGTGGGAACTGCACGACGGCAGCCGCATCGAGACAGTGCTGATGGTCTACCCAGACCGGGTCACCGTGTGCGTCAGCAGCCAGGCGGGCTGTGCGATGGGCTGCGGCTTTTGCGCCACTGGCCAGGCCGGCTTTACCCGTCAATTGACTGTCGGCGAGATCGTCGAGCAGGTGGTGGTCGCTGCCCGCGAAGCGCGCTCGATGGACCGCCGCTTGGCCAACGTCGTGTTCATGGGCATGGGTGAGCCGATGGCCAATGAGGGCGCGGTGTGGGGCTCGGTCGAGCGCCTACACGGTGCCATCGGGTTGTCCGCTCGCCACATCACTATCAGCACCGTCGGCCTGATTCCCGGTATCCGCAAGCTCACGGAGCGGCCGCTGCCCGTCAACCTCGCGGTGTCGTTGCATGCGGCCAACGACAGGTTGCGCGACGAGCTAGTACCAATCAACAAGCGGTATCCGCTGGACGATCTGATGCGTGCGTGCAGCGACTATCTAGAGGCCAAGGGACGCCGGCTCAGCTTTGAGTGGGCGATGATCGAGGGTGTCAACGACCGCGACTCCGACGCCGCCGAACTCGCCAAGCTCTGCCGCCGTTTCCGGTTACCGGCACACGTCAACCTCATCCCGCTGAACCCGACGCCCGGTTACCCCACCATCGGGTCGTCGAAGACCCGCGTCGCACAGTTCCACACGCTGCTCAGCGACCTCGGCGTCAACGCGACCGTGCGCCGCAACCGGGGCACCGACATCGACGCCGCCTGCGGTCAGCTTGCGGCCGGCCAGCCGGTCACCATGCGTCGTCAGCCGGCCACCGATGAGCTGTGCTAGCTCTCTGAGCGCGGGGCGCCCGAACCGAATCGCTAGCAGTGCGCTCGGACCGTGGGGTACGGGTTGACTGCCGGCCCGCCGGCGGGGTGAATTTCGAAGTGAAGGTGCGGCACGCTGAATCGTGCATTGCCCGTCTGACCCATATACGCCATGACATCGCCGGCCTGGACCGGGCCCAGCTTGCCGTAGTGGTCGAGGTGACCGTAGAAGTAACGATTGCCGTCGGCGCCGACCAGCGACAGCACCAAACCACCCAGCTCGGCGCTGCGCGCCGTGGCCACGCCGTCCACCACCGCCAGAATCGGCACGCCAATTGGGCCGATCATGTCGACACCCTCGTGGCGTCGCCCACCGCTGCGAGGGGCACCCCACGTGTCGCCAAAGGCCACGGCCGATTCACCCGTCGGGCACACCCAGTCGATGCCGCCATAGTCATCGCCACCGGCGCCGCCAGGGCGGCCGCCAGCGCCGCCCGCGCCGGTTTGGCCGCCGCTGCCTCCGTCGTTTGGTGCCGTGGTCTGCGGCGCACCGCCACCACCCTCGGCAGCGGTGGCGCCGTCGTCGTTCTCTGTCGAGACAAGCGCGGGTGCCTGCACGACTAAGGCCGCCGCGCGTGCCCGCTCCTCGGCTTGCAGTGCCTTCTTGACCGCTTCGTCCTGTAGACGCTCGGCCTCCACATCCTTCAAGTGTTGGACCTCGGCAGTCGCCTGGTCGCGAAGGGAGGCGGCGGTCGCCTTCTGCCGCTCAGTTTCCTGACGCTTGTCGACGAGGGCCTTTTGCTGCTTCGTCAGCTGCCGATTCAATGACTCGAACAGGTCGAAGTCACGTGCGGAAGTGTCGGTGATGACCTCCGAAAGCGCTTCCAGCTGCATCTGCTCCTCAGGCGTCGCAAACCCGTTGAGCAGGGGCGAGGTAGTGGTGTCCGAGCGAGTGAAGCGGTTGATGGCAACGAGCTGCACTCGCTCTTGTAGCGCTGCCACCTGGCCTTGCAGGTCGGCTACTTCCGCCTCCAACGCCTGTGCTTCGATCCCCAACGTATCCAGCCGCGACTCGGCGTCGAAGTATGCGTCAGCGGCGGCGTTTGCCTGCTCGCGCGCATCAGCGATTTCGTTCGCAGCCTGCTGCGCGGCCGAATCATCAGCGCGCACCACATGACCTGGCACGACAGGTACGAGTGCGCACAGGCCAAAGAGGAGGACCACGGCACGTCGCATCGTCCGCAAGGGTACTGGTGGGAGAACGTTCCCTTCAGTCACCCCGCCCCTCACCCCATCTTTCGCGGACCCGTGCACGTATCGTCATCGGCTGTATGGACGCTGTACTGAATCTGTCTGATGCGACCTTTGTCCGTGACGGTCGCACCATCCTTGCTCCGCTGTCGTGGCAGGTCGCGAGCGATGAGCGCTGGCTGGTACTGGGAGCCAACGGGTCGGGGAAAACAACCCTGCTGCGCATTGCCTCGATGTACGAGCATCCGTCAGCGGGCACTGTCGACCTTCTCGGCGAGCGCCTGGGCCGCACGGACGTGCGCCAGCTGCGTCGTCGCGTCGGCTATCTGTCTGCATCGCTGTCAGCACAGCTGCGCCCAGAGCTGCGTTGCCTGGATGTCGTGATGACGGCCAAGTTCGCGGCGCTTGAGCCGTGGTGGCACCGATATACCACCGCCGACGAAGCGCGCGCTCTCGAATGTCTGGAACGGATGGGCGTGGCATGGACGGCGCAGCGGTCGCTGAGCACGGTCTCTTCCGGTGAACAGCAGCGGGTGTTGCTGGCGCGCACGCTGATGAACGAACCGGGCATCGTGCTGCTGGATGAGCCCAGCGCACGACTCGATCTGGGCGGCCGCGAGCATCTGGTGCAGGCACTCAGCGAGCTGACGCTCGACCCCGCCGCGCCGCCGCTGGTGCTGGTCACCCATCACCTCGACGAAGTGCCGCCGGGGATGACCCACGTGCTGATGCTGCGCGAGGGCTACGCGATTACAAAGGGTCCCTTGGGCGACGGTCTGAACAGTGCGTCGCTCAGCGAGTGTTTCGGCCTTCCGCTGCAACTGGAGCGTCGGGCCGATGGCCGCTTCAGTGCGTGGAACGCACCAACGCCGTAAGTCGCTCGCGCCCGTTCGTGATCTGCTCCGTCAGCACGCGCTCGAGCACACCGGCTGTCCACAGCGCGCCCCCGTAATGAAGGTGCATATGCAACGTGCTGACGCAGTCGTGCTCCAGTACTTCTGCGCCCAATACCCACGGACTGTGTGTGCGGCCATCTGCCTCGGCCCGCTCGAATACCACACGATGAGTGGCGGCGTCGTGAACCGTGCGACGCATGCGGAGCCGTTTGCTGCGCGCAAACGGCCCCACCCTGGCGCGTAATTCCACGTGCCAGACGAGATCGTCCGCGCCTGATGGCTCGACGCGATGCAGTAGGTCCATCCACAGCGGGTACTGCGCCAGGTCGTCGACATACGCGAACAGCTGATCCGCACCGCATGGGGCATCGAGCGTCGCGTGCACATCCATCTGTGCAGTATCGCCGATCGATGCGCAATCGCTCACAGATTCATCACACCCTGCGCCCATGGTGAAGCCATCACCCCCGCC
Organism: Ilumatobacteraceae bacterium; assembly: GCA_043740085.1. GTDB lineage: Bacteria > Actinomycetota > Acidimicrobiia > Acidimicrobiales > Ilumatobacteraceae > UBA668. The sequence continues at coordinate 1,531 of JAYUCY010000011.1, read as the reverse complement.
ATCTCGGCGGACAGGACAAAGGACACATCATGCAACAGCGCAACAAACTCATCGTCGGCTTCACCACAATCGTGCTCAGCGGCACACTCGCCTTCGGCGCCATTGCGTCGGCTTCCGGGGCCAGTGATGGCGGCGGCAGCGGTAATGGCGGCGGCCGCAAGCACCTCACGACTGAGGAGAAGTGCGACAAGGTCGGCGAAGTGCAGGCCCGTGCCGCCGAAATTCAGCAGCGGATCAGCGAGCGCGTCCCTGTGCTGCAGGAACGGCGCGCAGAGGCCGAGACCAACGGCGACACCGAAAAGGTTGAGCGCATCGACCGTCGCCTTGCTCGGCTGGAGAAGGCCAGCGCCCGCATCATCGAGCGCCTGTCCAAGGTGGAGACCTGGGCCGCCGCCAACTGCGCCGCCTGACTCGCTCAGGCCGGTCTCAGTCGGCGCCGAGATGCGGTACTACCGCCGATGAACGCCGGCGTCACGACGCCACACGTGGCAGCTGCCCTCGTGATCGGCATCGCGCAGGTGCGTCCTACTGCCCCGGACAACTAGGTGGCCGGTGGCTGATCTCGCTTACCGAATGCCCGTGACAGCAACGGGCTGCGAGCGGTGAGCAAACCATCAAGGTCGTCACGCTGATCGAACACCGGCTTCCACGGTGCCGAGGGCGAGTCCGGTGTCCGGGCTGCGACCTCGGTAGCGACTGACGGATCAGCGGCCACCACCTCTGCAGCAACGACACGTTCGGGATCGGTCAGCGACAGCTGGCCGGTCTCGTCGCGTGCGGGTTGAGCGCGGTGACGGCGGGGGCGCGGAGCGGGAGGCGGAGTCTCGCGGGTCTTGAACAGGCGCGGCACCGGCTCGCGACGATCGTCCAGCATCCAGCCCAGTGGCACGACCATCGCATCAGCGTGGCGACGACACAACACGCCGGCCCGGTATGACTGAGCGCCATCGAGCGCTTCGATCCAGACGACGAGGCGTTCGGCGTCGATGCCGTACATCATCTCCGCTGGCTGCGAACAGCCAGGTCGTTCGCACAATCGCGCCATGCATCGAAACTACTCGCCACAGTTGCCCGCACGGCGGACAAGCGCACACAAACCTACGTGCGAGTGCCACGCCGCCCGTGCGAGTGCCACGCCGCCATCGGAGTGCCACGCCGCCATGCGAGTGGGTACTCGCACCCCGAGGTGCGAGTGAGCACTCGGATGACACCGCACACTCGCACGGGCGGCGTGGCACTCGGGTGGCGGGGGAGCCGGAAAAGACGACGGCCCCGCCGTGGCGGGGCCTTGCGAGTGGACCTTATGGGACGGCTTTCAAACCCTCCCGAGACCATGGAAACGCTTGTGGGACAAGGCTTTCAGAGTCCGAGACGAGTTGAGAAGATCCGCGCGAGAAGCCCGCGACAGGCTCCAGCCGCCTCTGAGACGGCTGCTCAGGAGACTCCGGGACGGCTTTCAAACCCTGGACCGAGGCCGATTCAGCGACGATTGAACGCGGCCGACATCGCCGATCTCGTCGCTGGCTACAGG
>JAYUCY010000010.1:0-12805 GCA_043740085.1 Ilumatobacteraceae bacterium | reverse complement strand
GCACCGATGTTGCTCGACGCCTTCACCTCGATTCCAACGATCCGACCGTCGGGGTGTTCGAGCACGATGTCGACCTCGGGCCCGGTCCGGTCGCGGTAATGAAAGATCCGGACGCGGTTGTCATTCCAGCCGATTTGCTTTCGAAGCTCGCCCAACACGAAGGCCTCGAGCAGTCCTCCAGCTGGTTCAGGCTGGCGGGTCGGGTGCATGCTTTCTGGCGAGATGTTGACCTGATGCGCGGCGAGTCCGCTGTCGAGAACGACGATCTTGGGTCTGGCGGTCACCCGTTGGGTCAGATTGGTCGACCACGCCGGAACGCGCCAGGTCAAGTAGAGGGTCTCCAACAGGTCGAGATACGGAGGCAGCGTGCGGGCCGGAAATCGCCCGTCGGCTGACACGTCTGCCACATTCAATTCGCTGGCGTTGCGGGCCGCCAGGAGTCTGACGAGCCGACCAAGATCCCCGAGCCGTTGCAATGAGCTCACGTCCGCGGCGTCGCGATCGACGATTCGCGACGTGTAGCTGTCGTACCAGGCGGCCCGTCGGTGGGGTCTGCGAAACACAACCTCGGGGTATCCGCCTGTGCAAGCGGCGTCAAGATACTCGAGTCTCGTCATCGGCGACTTCCAGCCAACATCGAGCACTGTGGTCATTGCTCGGTCAATGAACTGTTCGCGTTCGCCACGAAGCTCGCCTTGCGAGAACCCGAACAGTTCAATCGTTTCGGCCCTTCCAGCAAGACTGTCCTGAACCGATCTCAACCTCAGCAAGTTGGCTGATCCGGCCAACAGAAATCGGCCCGGTCGCCGGTCACGATCGACGGCAGCCTTGATCGCCAGTAGCAAGGCGGGCACTCGTTGTACTTCGTCGATGACCAGAAGTCCGGGTGCAGCATCGATGAAGCCGGCCGGGTCGGCAGCAGCTGCGGCGCGAACAGCGTCGTCGTCCAGCGTGACGACGCGTCCACCGCGCAGGCCGGCAACCTCGCCCACCAACGTGCTCTTTCCGACCTGGCGAGCTCCTTGGAGAATGACGACGGGCGTGTCATCAAGTGCGTCGATCATGCGTGCCTCAGCATGTCGTTTGACAGGAAGCGGTCGCATGTCGATGTGTGAAATGGTAGCAGATTCCGCCGATACGCAGTAGTTTGGCCGCCGATTCGCATACCCAGGTTCGCTGATTCGCAACGGGCATTGGACGCCATCATCTAACGGCAAGCAAGGGTGGGAGGGTCGCAATCGTCAACCTGCTCGTCGCCTCGGCGAAACTGGCCACCTGACAATGCCACCGACCTCATCGTTGGCCAGCCCGTGAACGTTCAGCTTGCTCGTAGCAGTGTGCTGAGCGTCTCAGCGGCAGCGCGGTCCCACGCTGGCATCGACGCCGCGTACACGTTCAGCGTTGTCGATGAGCGTGCATGACCCAGACGTGCCGACACGACTGGCAGAGCAATACCCGACGCGAGCAAGTGTGTCGCTACTACATGACGAAGATGCCTTGGCAGCCTTCGTTTTCGAAGCGCGAACGGTGCGTGTCCGGTAACGGACCTTGCCCGTCAACGCGGTCAACGCCGGCATAAGCACGCAACTCCCACGAACCAGGTGTCCTTCGTCGCATCAAGCCCAACACGGCAGATTAGTTTCGATGGAGTGCTGCGCACCTTTCTCACACACAACCCCGAGGACCTCGAGGCCTACTACGGGCGGGTGCTGACCGAACTGCGCATGGTCGCCGACGTCGTCCTGAACCCACTCGACCGCGACCTCACCACCGACGAACTCGTCGAACACTCGGCCGGATGCCACGTCGTGATCGCCCATCGTGCGACGCCCGGTGAGGCGGCGCTGTTTGACCGGAACACGGACATGGTCGCGTTCCTCCGGACGGCAGTCGACATCTCCACGATCGACGTGGAAGCGGCTTCACGCAACGGTGTGCTCGTCGCTTGCGCCGACAAGACCTTTGTGCCGTCCACCGCCGAGATCGCATTGGCGCTGATGCTCGACCTGGCACGGAACGTCAGCGAGTCGACGATCGACTACCGCCGAGGCGGCCAGCCATCGCAGCGACCCGGGTTCCAACTGAGGGGCAGAACCGCCGGGCTGATCGGCTGCGGGGCCATCGGCACCTATCTGTGTGGCGCGCTCGTGGCGCTGGGCGTCGACGTGCTCGTCGCCGACCCGTACACACAGGTCAGCGGCGTCGGCATCCGCCAGGTCGACCTGCCCGAGCTGCTCGCCGAGTCCGATTTCGTGCTGCCGCTCGCCGCGTCGACCCCCGAGACCGAAAACCTGATCGACGCAGACGCACTCGCCCTGATGAAGCCGGGCGCGATGCTCGTCAACGTGTCACGAGGTGAGTTGCTCGACGAACACGCCGTGGCCGCGGCGCTCGACACTGGCCGACTGGGCGGCCTGGCGATGGACGTCGGCCGAGCGCCGGACCAGCGCCCGACGCCCGAACTCGCCGCCAGGCCAGGTGTGGTGGCGACACCACACCTCGGCGGTCTGACACCAGAGAACGCGGACGCGCAGGCGATGAGCAGCGCCGAGCAGGTACGCGCGATCGTGGCCCACGAGTTACCCCCGCGGGCCGTGAACGCCGACCACGCGAGCCGTCTACGAGCCTGGTGGGCCACATGATGGTGGAACGCATGGCGGTCCGCGGCGCGTGCGACTCCCACGTGCACGTCTACGACCAGCGGTATCCGATCGGTCCCTCGGCGGTGCTCACACCGTCGGATGCCTCGGCCGCCGAGTATCGGGCCGTCCAGTCGGCGCTCGGCCTCGATCGCGTGGTGTTCGTGCAACCGACCACCTACGGGATCGACAACCGATGTCAGCTCGCGGCCGTGGCCGAGTTCGGCGACGCCGCCCGGGCGGTGGTCGTGATCGACGACACCACGACCGACGACGAGCTCGCCCGGTTGACGTCGCTGGGTGCGCGCGGCGCACGTTTCCACATGTTGCCCGGCGGAGCGGTGCCGTGGGAGATCATGCGCCCCGTGGCAGAACTGATCGCAGGATACGGGTGGCACATTCAGCTCCAGCTGAACGGTCGCGAGCTGGCCGAACGGCTCGACGCACTCCTCTCCCTTCCGACTCCGATCGTCGTCGACCACGTCGGGCGCTTCATGCCGCCGGTCGAACCCAAGGACTCGGCGTTCGGGGCGCTGCTGACGTTGCTCGACTCCGGACGATGCTGGGTGAAGTTGTCGGCGCCGTACGAGTCGACGCACGAGGGCGCACCGGACTACCCCACCGTCGCCGCGCTCGCCCACCGACTCCTCGCACACGCGCCCGAACGGATGCTGTGGGCCACCAACTGGCCACATCCGGGCAAGGTCGAACCGCCGACGCCGCCGCAACTCGCCGAGCTGCGAGATGCGTGGTTGTCGACCGACACCCTGCGCCGCCTGGTGCTGGTCGACAACCCCGCCGAGGTCTACGGCTTCGATCCCCTTCCCGACACCCGTCCGAACACCTTTCCCCAACATCCTTCCCCACGCTGAGGCGACCACATGACCGTCCAAAAGTACGCCAGCTACCCGTCGCTCGTCGATCGGACCGTCTTCGTCACCGGCGGCGCCGACGGCATAGGGAGCGCCGTCGTATCGAACTTCGCCCGCCAAGGCAGCAAAGTCGCCTTCGTCGACATCAACGCTGCGTACGCAAGAGCCACCGTCGAGCGTTGCGTCGCGGACGGCGTGACCCACACACCGATTTTCTACGAGGTCGACCTACGCGACATCGGCTCACTCCAGACGGCATGCGCACGGGCAATCGACGACCTCGGGGGCGTGACGGTGCTGGTCAACAACGCCGCCAGCGACGACCGCCACACGTGGGAGGACATGACGGTCGACTACTGGAACGACCGCTTGAACGTGAACTTGCGCCACTACTTCTTTGCGATCCAGGCGCTCGCCCCGCAGATGCTGGCTGCCGAGCTCGGGTCAATCGTCAACGTCGGGTCGAGCAGCTACATGATGCAGGAGGATTTCTTCCCCGGCTATGCAATTGCCAAGTCGGGCGTGGAGGGCATCACCCGCACGATGGCCCGCACGTTCGGGCCGCAAAACGTGCGCGTCAACACCGTGCTGCCGGGTTGGGTGGCCACCGAACGTCAACTCACCAAGTGGTGGTCCCCGGAGGGTGAGGAGGGCACACTGCACGATCAGGCGATCAAAAAGCGGATCGTGCCCGACGAGTTCGTCCAGATGATCCTCTTCCTCGCCGCCGACGACAGTGGCGGCTGCACCGCTCAGCAGTTCATGGTCGACGGCGGACGCTTCTGATAGGACAATTGACGCGCAACACCTCGGGGTGAGCGCGCCACTACGGGAACTCCGCCTGACGACACGAAGGCAAGCGAGGTCGACGAGGAGGAGCGGAGCGATGTCGCAAGTTGGTGAAGCATCTGCGTTCCATCCTGCCCGCGCACAGGTGCGCCTGGCGTTCTTGCTCACCGTCAAGTTCTCGGCGGGTTTCGTAGGGATGTCGATACCGCCCGAGGCAAGGTCGGCAGCGACCGCGGTCAGGTCGTGTGTCTTCGCTGGACGGTCGTGTTTCCATAGATGTCCAACCGGACGTGAGAGAGCTTTGGACTGATCGGATCGCTCCGTCCGACCGGCCGCCGCACCACGTAGCCGAGGCGCGGCAAGATTCCTACGCAAGCCCATGGGCAAACCGTGGGCCGACCATGGGCACGGCATCACGAACGACAACAGCCCAAAACGCAGGAAACCCTGCCAACGGCAGGGTTTCCTCTCGAGCGGATGACGAGATTCGAACTCGCGACCCTCACCTTGGCAAAGGTTGTGGTCACCGTCCGTACAGTCCGTCCAGTGCTGCGCAGTGCCCCACAGTCCGTGAAACCGTCCGGGAAATCCGTCTGTTCCATCCAGTTCGTATACCGGTCTACCATCACACGCGCGCTATGTGCGGGTCAGCTTGCCTTGCGGACGACCGCGTGGCCGCTACGGACCATCTTGGCGATGGACCGGTTCTCGATCAGTCGCGTGCCGACCACGACCGCAAGTTCTTGATCAACGGCACCAGCAACGCGTTCCAACGTCTCCAACGTCGGACGCGTGCCACCATTCTCCATCCTCGCGATCGCAGACTGAGTCGTGCCCATCCGCCGGGCCAACTCGACCTGAGTCAAGCCCGCATCGACGCGGAGCTGATACACCAACTCGCGAAACGCCGTGATACGCGCCTCATCCTCCACGACGTCGCGAACCCGACCAGCGTCAGGTCGAGGCACCGATTTCCAGTTCGTTCGCTCACTCATCTTGATCTCCTGTCAGTCCGTGCTCTGTCATGCATCGCTGCAATGCTCGCTTTGCCCTGTCCACCTCGCGACGCTCATTCGGCCGTGTCTTGGCAAACACTGTCAAGAGCACGATCACCCGGCCGGGCGCAATCCAGTACGTGATCCGTGTTGGTCGACCCGACAAATAGAAGCGCAGTTCACGTAGCTTCCGCTCCAACTGTTTCGTGTGCGGTTCATCCAACAACGGACCGAGTTCCCCGAGCCGATCGACGTGAAATCCGACGCGGGCCTGATCGTCCTCGTCGAGTGCGAGAAACCAGTCGGCAACCTCCGACTCCAACTCGACCTCACCCCAAGACATAGCGTCCACGATATATCCGAAACGCCTGCGAAGCAATCAGAAAACCCACCGACCTGCTTCGATCAACCTAACAAGGGTTATGGGCAGCCGACGCAGCTGCGCGCCGTTTGACTTCGCCGGATCCCTCATGCCTCAAAGCGGGTGGCGGCCGCACGAACTGTGCGGGTTCGCCGCGTACGCAAATCGTGTCCGGCGCGCCCACGGTCGGTGGCCCGGGAACGCCATGTTGCGGGACGTTGCGCCTGTTGGTCGCGGGCGCGGCATTGTCCCGCGACCCCGAGGCAGGGCGGCATCGGCAGGTCGACGTGACCGGTTCAGGCCGTCTCAGGCCTTGTAGGCGATGGCGGCGCTGGTGGGTCCGGCGAGCGGGCGGATCTCGGTATGGGTGAAGCCTGCGGTGCGGGCCCAGCGGTCGAACTGCGAGCCGGTGTAGTCGAACCCTTCGGGTAGTTCGATGAGCATGTTGAGAGACATCAAGAGACCGAAGCTGTTCGCCCGCCGTTCGTCATCGATCACGTTCTCGATGGCAACGAGGAGGCCGCCGGCGGGCAGGGCCTCGTAGGCCTTGGTGATCAGCGCGAGCTTCTGAGCCTCGCTCCAGTCGTGGAGGATGTTGCCCATGAAGTACACGTCGGCTGACGGGTAGGCGTCGGTGAAGAAGTCTCCGTTGATCGCACTGACACGGTCTTGGACGCCATGGCGTTCGAGGTTGGCCTGGGCGATCGGTGTGACGGGGTCCAGATCGAAGGTGACGCCGCGAAGATGCGGATTCGCCTTGGCGATCATCGCCGCGAGCGCACCGTTGGCGCCCCCGAGATCACAGAACGTGTGGTGTCGGCTCAGATCGAGGGTTGCGCACAGGGCCGAGAAGGCCCCGAGCTGGAGTCCCTGCATGCCGTTGAGGAAACCTTCGAGTTTGGTGGGATCGCTGTAGACGCCCTCGAAGAGGCCGGGGGCGCCGGTCTTGATCTCGTTCTGGGGTTGCCCGGTGCGCAGGGCTTCAGTCAGTGAAGCCCAAAAGCCGTACAGCCGGGCGTTGGCCATCTCCAACATGCCCCCGAGGTAGGCAGGCGACTGCCTGGCCAGGAACAGGGCCGTGTCGGGAGTGTTCCGATAGCGGGCGGTCGGGCCGTCGCCGTCGCGGGCTAGCAACCCGAGCGAGACGAGCGCGTCGAGGAAGTCGTCGCGGCTGCGGTCGTGCAGGCCGATCGCCTGCGCGATCTGACCTGCGGTCATGCCAGTGTCTGCCAGCAGACTGAACAGGTCGAGCTCGACGGCGCTGAGCAGAGTCTTGGACGCCCAGAAGCCGAAGCCGATCTGCAAGATGTGCTCGGGGTTCGGTATGGCCGCGGTACCTGTTGTGTCGTCGCTGGGTGAGTGGGTATGTGTGGTCGTGTTCATGGTCGTGTTCCTTCTGGAGTCGGGTGACAGCGTGCGGCCGGCTGTGTGGGTTCAGCGCGGCCGTTTGGGCCGCTTGCGTCGGCCTTCGAGCGGGATCGGCTCGTTGGCGGCGACCGCGGCGGCGCCGCGGAGGACCTTGGCGAGCAGCTCGAGCAGAGTGGCGGATTCGGCGCTGGTGAGCTCGGCGAGCAGGGCCCGCTCGACGCGACGGATGCCGGGTAGGAACTGGTCGGCGACGGCTTGGCCGTCGTCGGTGATCTCGATGAGCACGCTGCGTCGGTCGTCGGGGTTGGGGATCCGGCGCGTCCAGCCGTTGTATTCGAGCGCGTCGAGCGTGCCGGTCATGGTGCCCGAGGAGGTCAGCGTCCGCTCGCTGATCTCGCTCGGCGTCAGAGTCCGTTCGGCACCCTCGATGACGGCGAGACCGTTCAGCACGCTCTGGGGAACGTCGAACGTCGCGAGCATCGCTCGTTCAATTTCGATATTCATGGCGCTGCCGGCGCGGATGAGGGTGGCGAGCACCTCGGCCGAGAGCGAGTTGCCGTCGGGGTACTCCTGGCTGAAATCGGCATCGACTTTGACGACCCCGAGTGCCGCCGGGGAGACCGAGATGGCGCTGGCTCTCCCTCGCCGCCGAGGGCCTCGTGCGTCAGGCACGCTCGAAGATCTCGATTCGCGGTTCCGATGCGGCGACGGAGTGGCGAACGGTCATGGCGCGCTCATGGCGGACTTCTCTCTACGAGGGGAAGCTACTTGCTTGCGTGTAGTCATCATGCAAGCCACTTATCCGCTTGTCAAGTATCTGGAACAAAGAATACTTCTTTCCGAGGCGCGTCCGCTTATTCATCCCGAGTGCGAAGGCGCTGCATTCGTTGAACCGGGCGCCTCTTCCGCATTCCTGAGCGCTACGTCACGGCCAGACATACGGGCGTGACACGCGATCCCTCAGGCAGCGACGGCCACGATCAGCACGGGAGAAAGCAGCCCGGCCAGGGCATCGGCACGATTGTTGGCCATTCGCACGGCGAACTCGGGACCGAATAGATCCACCTGAGTGAGAGACCCCGGCTCTGGTGGGCCCGCAGCGACGACCGCAGCAAGCCGATCCTCGTCGCGCCGCACTGTGAACCCGGCGGCACGGAGGAGCTCCACGTAGGTGTCGCGTGTCTCGACGAACGAGGACTGCTCGTCGTCCGCCCATGGCAGCGGATAGGAGAACTACCCATCACCGGTGCGCATCTGGTCATAGACCGTGAACAAACCACCCAACTGCAGAACCCGGCGCACCTCGGCGAACACGCAGGCTTTGTCCGCAATGTTCATGCCGACGTGGTTGAGCATCGCTCGAGCGAAGGAGCCGTCCCCATACGACGCTCCTATGTTTGTCCAGCAGCTCGTGATTGCCCGAGCCATCTCGGCCTGCGGATCGAGTGATCGTCAGCTGACGGTGACGGCCACGGTGCCTGCGACCGTGCCGGTTGCGACGGTGTCGACGAAGTCCTGGTCGCCGTTCACGACTCGAATGCGGACCTCGCCGAACAGCGAGGACGAGATGAGCGGCGATCGCGACGGGATCTCGACGCCTGCGGTGGTGCACTTGGTCGGCACCGGTGTGCCGCGTGGTGCTTCACCGACGGTGGAGATGATCAAGACCTGCTCGTCGTTCTCGGTGGTGAGGGTGGCCATCAAATCGATCGACTCGGTCCACGTCGCCGACGTGCACGTCGTCTGCATCGCGTTCAATGCGCCGGTGATCTGGGCTTGGGCGGTACCGGTGTAGGCACCGTCGCTGTCCGGGGTGAGCGTGACGTCGATGACCGCAGTTCCCTCCAAGCCCATGAGGGAGAACGTCACCGGTCCAGCGATGCGCACGGTCGGTGGTGGCGCTTGCTTCGTGTCGAAGTTGATCGATGCTTTGCCGACGCCGCGCTTCGATCGGGACTCGAACGACACGGCGCCGGTCTTGTCCTTCTCGCCGGGGGCGAGGTAGGTGAAGGTGGCGTCTGCGGGCACCTTGGTCGCTGACGGTGACACCGATGCCTCGCCGGCGGTGAGGGTGGCGGTGACGGTGCCACCGGCGGGTGCGCCGTCGACCTTGCTCTTGGGTGCGGCCGTGACCGTGACCTCGGCGCTCGGGTCCAAGCCGCCAGGTCCGGCCGACGGGGTCACGGTCAACTGCACGCATCGTCCCGACTGCCATGCCTTCGTGGCGGCAGTGACGAGCTTGTCGCCGACGAACGTCTGGAACATCAACTGCATCAGCATCGTCATCTGGGTGAGTTGGGCGGTGACGGTGCCACCAGTGCGGTTCACGGCGTACGTCAACGGACCGGCACCGGCGCCGGTGGTGACGCCGATGGTCATGTCGACGTACTGGCCCTTGCCTCCGGCGAAGTCGGCTGCTTGCGCGCGACCCGTCGTGTTGGTGCTGGCAAGGTTGGCATCGTCGTCGACCTGACCCTCCACCTTCAGGTCGAACGTCGACTTCGTGCCGGTGTTGCCCAGGCTGGTGGCGAGATCGATCGTTGCTGAGGCCTCGAAGCGGCCGCTGGCGTCGGGGCACACGATCGCCTGCTGCTTGGCGGTGAACGACACCGCCACACCGTTCTGGTCGCCTTCGTACTTCATCTCCATCGCAGCGCCCTCGACACCGGCGGCGAGGCTGATCCCGGACGTCCGTGAGTCCTCGGCGTACTCGTCGGCGGTGAAGTCGTTCGACGACGAGATGACTGCGTCGCTCATGAGGCTGAGCCCGAAGGTTGCGAGCATCAAGCCGACGTAGCTCACACCGGTCGCCGAGGGTGCCGGGCTGCTGGAGCGGCGGAAGCCGCTGGGTGCCGGGGTCGGCATGATCGCGGCGGGGTCGATCGCGTCGACCTGGGCGCCGACCAGCGCCCACGCCTGGTCGATCGCCTCTTCGACGGCGGCAGGGTCGCCCATCGCGTCCTGCAGGCCGGACACCTTGGCGAGTTCGAGCTCGTAGCGTCGGCTCAGGTCGGCGAACGCCACGATCTGTTCGTCTTCGGACAGCGCGGTGAACGCAGCGACCACGGCGTCGGCCACCTGGGTGTCGACGATGTCGCCGGTGACGAGCGCGACCAGAGCGTCGTCGGTGACGACACCGCCGTCGAACACGACGATGCCGCCCGCCGCTGGTGCTGGACCCGCGTCCGACGTCGCGTCGGACGTCGACGCGTCGGACGACACCTCGGACGACTTCGACACTCGCACGGTGTCGTTCGGCTCGGCGCACGACGCAGCGGTGAGGGCGACGACGAGCACGACGGACAGGGCGCGGAAGCGGAGCACCGGGCAAGTATGACATTTGGTCGGCCGCAGTTCCCGTCGCCATCCGCTTCCAGCCAGGAGCACACTCTCCTCTGCTTCATCTCGGAGGACTGCCCCCTACCGCCGGTTGTACGTGTGACCCACTTGAGCCGCACCTCGAATTCGCCACTCTGGGCGTTCATCACCGTGAAGGATCTGTTGGCCGCCAGTGGGCAGATTCTCGTGGCCACCAACACCCGGTCGGGCAACTGTCGTGATCGTGGTACGCGTCAGGCTCGGACGGATTGCTTGACTGCCATTCTGTCCTTGGGGATTCATTCGCGCGCATCCCTTGGGACTGCGACGTTTCCCCACTCTGACTCCGAATGGCCCGTTCGTTGGTTAGCACTCGCGCTGCAGTCACAAGCCGGCGAAGCGTAAATGGACTGGAGGGATCGTGACGATCAGCATCGACAAAACTGAGCTTTCGGACGAGGGGTGTCGGGCCACGCACAGCGTGACCGAGGCCGCCGCGATCCTGGGAATCTCACGAACCACCGCGTACGAATGCGTGCGCACCGGAGAGCTTCCGTCACTCCGACTGCGCGGCAGAATCGTCGTGCCCGTTGTCGCGCTGCAAGCCCTGATCGCCGCTACGCAACGCTGAAAGCTGTCACAGTTCGAGCGCGGCGATCGCCCGACGCTTGCCAACGTCCATGCGCCCGTCGTAGTGCATCCGGAGGGTGTTCTCGCTGTTGCCGAGAATGTCGGCAACCGTGCGATACGACTCGCCGGCGTCCAGCATGACGGTGGCCGCGAAGTGGCGCAGTTGCAACAACGTGATGTCCGATTCGCCTCGCATCGCGAACCACCGATCGGAGAACGTGTCGGGCCGGTACGGGATCGCGCCATCCGCTGGGTTCGAGAACACGTAGTCGGTGCCAGGCACGCTGTGCGGGGATCGAGCAGCGGCCCGGTCGCGCTGCGACCGCATCGCGGTGAGTGCGTTGGATGTCAGCGGGACGTCGCGCCAATCGCTGCGCTTGGTTGCCTTGCGTTGGATCTTCTTTCCCGGCCCGGCATCGGTGATCGCAGCCGAGATGTGCACCTCGCCGCTGGCGAAGTCAACGTCGTCCCATTGCAGACCGAGGAGTTCTGCCTTGCGCATGCCCGTGCTGGCGAGCACCGTGACCGCGTCGGCAAACTCCGGGTCCTGGCCCCGAACACGCTTGAGTGTCGCTCTGACCTCGTCGGCCGTCGGCGAGTGTGGCTTCGAACGAGTCGACCTCGGGCGGGTGGCGTCCTTCGTTGGATTGCTATCGATCAGCCCGCGCTTACGCGAGAACTCCAACGCCCGTGACAGCACCGTCGCACACCGGCGCACCCAGTCCGTGCCGCTCCCGTTGGTCCGCATGACTGCGTACATCTCTTCAATCTCCTGCCACGACAGGCGATTGAGCTTCAACTGGCCAAACTGGCGTCCACCGAGCAGGGTGACCGCACACATCGTGTTCGCGGCCGACCGTGTGGTCAGGATGGTCCGAGGAGCCAGTTCGATCAGCCCGGTGTCCGCCGCCTCGAGGTACAGATCGAGCGCAGCACGAACCGAACGTGCCGACGTGCCGCCGGTTGGAAGTCGCTTTTCGTTGTCGGCGACCCGCAACCGAGCCAACTCGATCTCTGCCTCACCGCGGCCACCCTCGATGTAGCGGCTGACTCGGCGCCGCTTGCCGGTCATCTTGTCGCGGGGAAGTTCGATGTCGACCCGCCAAACCCCGGGGCGAATCGCGAAGACTCCACCACTCCCCTTGGCCCACGGACCAGACGCGATCGTCTTGCTCGGCGAGTCGTCGGAAGACCTCTGAGAAATTGACTTTTGAGCCATTTTCACCTGCTTACCAGGGGTGATTCAGGGGCGAAACGAAACAGGGCGAAACGAACCCGCTGGTATAGCGCAATGGTAGACCGGCATACCGAAACGCAAGCCAGCGGCCCTAGTGGGGCCGCTGACCTGGTGTTTTCTTGGAGCGGATGACGAGATTCGAACTCGCGACCCTCACCTTGGCAAGGTGATGCTCTACCAGCTGAGCCACATCCGCGTTGTGCGGGCTGCAATCTAGCGAGCGCGCACCGAGGCTGACAACGCCGTTCGCCCGTTTGCTTCCCAGTGGCAGGTCAGCCCCGTTGGTCGGCTGGACGCAGGTCGACGCGCAGGACGAGGAACCCGTCCTCGACCGCACCGACCGCATCCCCAAGGATGGCGAAGTCCTGAAAGTCGACCTTTGCCTGTTCGAGGAACCTCGCCCGCTCCTCCCCCGCCACCGGCGGCAGAGGACGACGTTTCACAGACGCGGCGCGTTCGCGAAAACGGTTGAGCATCGCATCGATGTCGAGTCCTTCTGCCATTCGGCCAACCGTAATCGTCGGCCGGCCTTGGCGCTATTCGCTGCTGTGCTGACGCAGCAGCGGGTCGATCGACCGCCGCGTGTCGGCCGACAC
>JAYUCY010000009.1:0-28924 GCA_043740085.1 Ilumatobacteraceae bacterium | reverse complement strand
CCGTCAACAACGCTCTTGGACGACCACGACCAGCCACCCGTTGATCGTACTCCAACTACCACAACAACGCGAACTATTTCTGACTCAGGACACTAGCGACTGCGAAGGCTCCGTTCGAGGGATGTGTAGGGTTCGTGGTCGAGCCGATGACCTTCGGCATATCGGAAGGAAGCTGGGATGGCACACACACCATTGCTGTCGATGTTCGAGCAGGCTGCACGCGAGTTGCACGCCTCGGATCACGGAGACAGCGGTCCGTCGCAGGGCAGCAGCCGGCGCAGCTTTCTCGTGGGCGCAGCTGTGGTGGGCGCGGCTGCGGCAACGTGGCGTCTGGGGCAGCCGGCGCCGGCGGCCGCAGCCGGGTCGGAGCGGATCATCATCATCGGGGCAGGCTTGGCCGGGCTGACGTGCGCGTACGAGTTACGCAAAGTCGGCTACGTCGCCGAGGTTCACGACGCGCACCCGGACCGGTTGGGTGGGCGGGCGTGGTCGGATCGTGACACGTTCGCGGCCGGACAGATCGCCGAGCACGGCGGCGAACTGATCGATCAAGGCCACACTCAGATCCGCCAGTTGTGCAGGTCGTTGGGACTGGTGCTCGACAACCTGCTCGCCGCCGAGGAGAGCGCAACCGAGCCGAAGTTCTGGTTCGACAACGCGCCGTACTCGCTCATCGACGCGACCAACGACATGAAGTCGATCTGGCAAAAGATCAAGAGCGACGTGCAGGGTGCCAGCTATCCAACGCTGTACAACCTGTCGACCGTCCGTGGCCGCCAACTCGATTCGATGTCGATCATCGATTGGATCGAGGAAAGTGTCCCGGGTGGTATGACGTCGCGGCTCGGCCAATTGCTCGACGTGGCGTACAACATCGAATACGGCGCCGAATGTTCGCAGCAGAGCTCGCTGAACCTGCTCTACCTGCTCGGCTACTCCGGGCAGGGTCAGCTCCGTCTGTTTGGACCGTCGAACGAGAAGTACCATGTACGTGGCGGCAACGACCGCGTCGTCTCCGGGTTGACCACACAGCTCAGCGGGCAGATCGTCGCCGGCTCAGCGCTCACAAAGATCGCCCAGCGTGCCGATGGTGGCTACGACCTGACGCTGCGGCAGGCTGGCAGATTAGTGAACCAGACCGCAGATCGAGTTGTGCTCGCGCTGCCCTTTGCGGTGCTGCGCACACTCGACTTCAACCGAGCGGGTTTCGGTGATCGCAAGATCCGGGCGATCCGGGAGCAGGGCATGGGCACCAACTCCAAGCTCAACGTGCAGTTCGTTGACCGGCACTGGCGAACGCTGGGTGGTAACGGCGACAGCTACGCGGATACCGGCTACCAGGCGACCTGGGAGGTCACTCGTGCTCAACCAGGCACACCCGGCATCCTGGTCGACTACACCGGTGGACTGATCGGTGACAGCTTCGGAACCGGCACACCCCTCTCCCGATCGGAGATATTCGCGAACCAACTCGAGCCGATCTTCCCGGGTATCAGCGGCAAGCTCAACGGGCGAGCAACGATCGACTACTGGCCCGCCAGCCCCTACCAGCGCGGCTCGTACTCATACTGGAAGGTCGGCCAGTACCAAGCCTTCGCCGGGGTCGAACGCGAGCGCAGCGGCCGCTGCCACTTCGCCGGCGAACACACCTCCGTCGACTTCCAGGGCTACCTCAACGGCGCAGTGGAAACCGGCCAGCGCGCCGCCACCGAGATCTTGAGCGACTACAAATAGCGGTCGCACCTCAGGGTCAGCGGTTCCGGAGGCCGCCACCGACGCTCGTGAGCACCGTCATTGGGCGGTTCATCGGTGCGTCAACTCGGTTGCTGTGGCTGCGCGATCGGGCGTGCCGCGCAGCTGCCACGCGAACACCACCGCAAGCACGAGCCCACTAGCGAGCGACAGTGTGTTGACGGCGTTCTCCACGCCAGTGAGCGCGAGCGCCGGATTCGTCGCGTGGTAGAGAACGTGAGGGATTGTGAACGCGACGAACGCGAGCAGAGCGATGTGGATCGCAACTCGGTTCGCCCACACGGCTGCAACGACCAAGACGACCCCCGTGGCGAGGAAGCCGGCGCCGACGTCGCGGGACAGGTGCTCGTTGTAGGGCGGCTCGGCCGCAACGACTCGGGGGTCGAACCCTGGAAACGTCTCGAACCAATTCTTCGGCGCAAGCAACGCCCACAGGCCGATGAGCAGTTGCGGCCCGCCCATTGCGACGGCGATCCCGACACGCACCCAGGACTTGGCCTTTGTCTCCATGCGAGTAGCGTACGAAAACACGGTCTGGACTTCTAGACCACTTACGCCTCCCAAAGGTAGACCAGTTGGACATCTTGTTGGACGTCGGCTCAGGACGTACCAGAGCTGTCGCAGTCGAGCGGGCGCTCCGCCAATCGATTGTCGACGGCTATCTCGGTCCCGGCACGCGGTTGCCGTCGACCCGCGAGCTCGCCGGCGACCTCGGATGCGCACGCGCAACCGTGGTGGCTGCGTACGAACAACTCGGGGCCGAGGGCTACCTCGTCATGGTCGCCGGATCGGGCACGACGGTCGCGAACATCCGCAGGACGGACACTTCGTCACCGTCCGAGCGCCCGAACCCGTTCTTTGTCGAATTGTTGCCGGGCGAGCCTGACCCGAGCTCGTTCCCGCGTCAGGCCTGGGCCGCGGCCATCCGCAAGGTGTTGCACACGAGCCCCGATGATCTCCTTCGGTACGGCGACCGGCAAGGCCTGGCGGCGCTTCGCGAGGCGCTGTCCGCATACCTCGCCCGATCGCGGGCGGTTGTCACCGATCCTTCGCGCATCGTGATCTTCGGCGGCTTCGCCGCCGCCCTGTCGGCGCTTGCCGCGACGTTCCATCGCCTCGGCATCGAACGCGTCGCTGTCGAGAACCCATGCCTGCCATCCATCGCCAGGATCGTCGCCGCGGCCGGACCCGACATCGCGCCCATCGCCATCGACGCCGAGGGACTTCTTGTCGAGGAGCTGTGTGACGTCGGTGCGGTCACGTGCACACCCGCCCATCAGTACCCAATGGGTGTCGTGCTCTCTCCCGCGCGACGCGCCGCACTCGTCACATGGGCGCGCGAGAGCGGTGGTTGGATAGTCGAGGACGACTACGATGGCGAGTTCCGCTACGACCGGCGACCCGTCGGCGCGATGCAGGGCCTGGATCACGAACGGGTCATCTATGGCGGCACGGCGAGCAAGTCACTTGCGCCGGGTGTGGCGCTCGCGTGGCTGGTGCTTCCCTCAGCGCTGCTGGAGCCCGTGCTCGACACGATGCGGGTTCGTCGCGACCGCGTCTCCGCAATCGAACAGGCGGCGCTCGCAACGTTCATCACATCCGGACAGCTCGACCGTCACGTGCGCGCTCAGCGTCTCCACTACCGGCGGCGACGCGATGCGATGATGCGCATACTCACCGACGACGCGAGGTGGCTCGAAGTGACCGGCGTGTCGGCCGGCCTCCACCTCACGGCGCTGCTGCACGATCGCGACGAACGCGAGATCATCGAGCGAGCCGCCCAACGGTCGGTTGCGTTGTTCGGCCTCGCCGACCATGCTGTCGGGCCACTCACGCAGCAGGGTCTCGTCATCGGGTACAGCCGGTCAGCCTCACATGCATTTCCTCGCGCACTCGAGATGCTCTCAGATGTCCTCAGCGGGCCGGCGCGAGCAAGAATCGGGTGATCATGGCCTGAACCTCTTCCAATGCAGCGAGTTACAGTCGGAGACGTTTGAGGCATCTCCGCGGTGGGTATAATTCCGTTATGAATACTGCCGTTATCCTGCTCGCCGTCGTCGTCGTTGTGGCTGTCGTCGTCATGCTCGTCCAGCGCCGGGCCAAGGCGCAGGCTTCCGTCCTGCGTGCTCACGCCGCCGACCACCGCGCCGATGCTGAGGCCGCCACGAAGGCAGCATCGCTTCAGGAGTCGCACGCCACTGAGTTGGCCGCCACTGCCCGACGCCAGCTGGCGAACGCCGAACAAGAACTTCAAGCTGCCACCGTGAAGCGCGAAGTGGCCGCCGATCTCAACACTCGAGCAGACAGTATCGACCCGGACCGGCCAGTCCGGAACGATGACGCGCTTGCCAAGGACACGTCCACCGAAGAGTCGCCATCATGAACAACCGTCGGCGATTCTCCAGTGCCCTCTTCGCTGTCACGCTTGGTGTCGCCGTCGCCGGTGTCGGCGGCTCTCAAGCCAACGCTGCACAAGCGCCGGTCGGTCTCGGCACAGCTGCAAGCTTCGCCATCCTCGCCGGGCAAACGATCACCAACACCGGCCCATCGGTCATCTCCGGGGATATCGGGTTGAGCCCTGGCTCGGCGGTGACGGGTTTCCCGCCCGGCACGGTCAACAACGGGACAATGCATGTCGCTGACGCCGTCGCCCTCCAAGCACAAGCCGACGTCACCACGGCCTACAACGATGCCGCCGGACGCTCCCCGACTTCCACCGTGACCGCTGACCTCGGCGGACAAACTCTCATACCGGGCGTCTACACCGGGGCGACACTAGGACTGACCGGGACACTCACGCTCGATGCCCAAGGCGACCCGAACGCCGTCTTCGTGTTCCAAACAGCGAGCACGCTCATCACCGCGTCGACGAGCACCGTTGCCATGATCAACGGTGGTAGCCCGTGCAACGTGTTCTGGCAAGTCACCAGCTCCGCGACACTCGCCACGAACTCGGTGTTCGTCGGCACCGTGTTGGCATTGACATCCATCACCGCCGCCACCGGAGCGGTGATTACCGGTCGGCTGCTCGCCCGCAACGGCGAGGTCACCCTGGACACCAACACCATCAACGGCGCGATCTGCACCGCTGGCGCGCCGGCCACGACCCCCACCACTGCTGCACCGCCGCCGACGATGCCAGCCGGGGTGACCTTGCCTGCCACGGGCGGAACGCACCGCGCCGAGGCTTCAGGCATGGCGGCAGCGCTCGCGATCATCGTCGGCAGCATGTTGCTCATCACCACTCGACGCCGCCGAGTTCCCTGAAGCACGGTCTCAGTTACCACGGGCCTGCGTACGTTGTTACGACTTGATCAGCCGCTCGATGGCTTTGGTGGCTTCGGTGACCATTCTGTCGGCGTGGTCAGGATCGTCGGTCGCGGCATTGGTCACGCAGTGCCGTACGTGTTGGTCGAGTAGGCCGACCGCGACGCTCTGCAACGCTTTGGTGACTGCGCTGACCTGGGTAAGGATGTCGATGCAGTAGGTGTCTTCATCGATCATCCGTTGCAGGCCGCGCACCTGCCCTTCGATCCGGCGCAGGCGCTTGAGGTAGTCGTCCTTGTCCATCGTGTAGCCGTGGACCGTGCCGTGCGTTTCCGTGCTCATCAGCGCAGCATACCGGTACGGGGTACGCGTGTGTGTTGCAATACCCCCTTGGGGTATATATGCTAGTTGTCGTCGCAGATCGGATGCTGCGGTCCGGACATCTCACCACTGGAGTGCAGCCATGAACACGACCACCACGACCTTCACCGTCACCGGCATGACCTGCGGACACTGCGTAGCCGCGGTCTCCGAGGAAGTCGCCAAGCTCGACAATGTCACCAACGTCGAGATCGACCTTGCCAGTGGTGCTGTCACCGTAGAGTCCGACGGCCTCGTCGACTCGGCGGCGTTCGCAGCCGCGGTTGACGAAGCGGGTTACGAGGTGACCGGTTGAACACCGTCACCAAGTTGGCTGCCTTCGCCGCGGCCGTCGCTGTCACCTTCGGTGGCGCGATGGCCGTGGGGGCGGCTGTCGGCCCGATCGATGTCAGCGGCAGTGGTCGCGATGCGCACAGCACCATGACCGTCGACATCGCCGACCTTCCCCGCGGCCTCGCCGTCTCCGAAGCGGGCTTCCGTCTCGCAGCCGAGACAGGTACGCTGCCCGCCGGGTCGGCCACCACCTTCGCGTTCCGGATCGTCGACGACAACGCCGATCCCGTCACCGGATTCCAAGAGCTCCAGGATCGCCCGCTGCACCTGATCGTGCTATCCCGCAATCTCGTGGACTACCTCCACGTCCACCCGACGATGGATTCCAGTGGCCGCTGGACCGTCGAACTCCCGCCGCTGAACCCGGGCTCGTATCGGGTGTTCGCCGACTTCCAGCCAGACGGGGCTGACAACGTCACCCTCGGCACCGATGTCAATGTGCCGGGCATGGTCACCGCCTTCGCCGTGCCCACACCGTCGACAGTGGCGACGGTCGACGCCTACACGGTCACGTTGGCCGGCACACCCGCTATCGGCGCAGAGGAGCTCTCCTTCGCAGTCCAGCTCGAGGGCCAGACCATACGCACCGACCCATACCTCGGCGCGGCCGGGCATCTGGTTGCGATCCGCGACGGAGATCTCGCCTACCTCCACGTCCACCCACACGAAGACGCCACCAGCCGGGTCGTCACGTTCACCGGCGAGTTCCCCACCGCCGGCCGCTACCGCCTGTTCTTCGACTTCAGCCACAACGGCCACGTCCACACCGCTGCATTCACCGTCGACGTGCCCGCCGCCGGACACGGTAGCGAGCCATCGATGGGCACCCATTCCTCCGACACAACCGCAGGTCACTGACATGTCAACGAACGCCACTGGAACCTCCCTGTCTGGCTCGCACGGTGAGTCCCAAATCCAGCTCGACATCGGCGGCATGACCTGCGCTTCGTGCGCCGCGCGGATCGAGAAGAAGCTCAACCGGCTGGACGGCGTCACCGCGACCGTCAACTACGCAACCGAGAAGGCCAAAGTCACCTTCGCCGACACCATCACACCCGCCGAGCTGATCGCAACCGTCGAAGCCACCGGCTACACCGCACATGTCCCCCAACCAAAGAACGCCGGCCCGGCCCCCATCACGGGGCACGACGACGTGGACGATCCAACGCGCGCTCTTCGCCAGCGACTGATCACCTCCGCCGTACTCGCAGTGCCGGTCATCGCGATGGCCATGATCTCGGCGCTGCAGTTCGATGGCTGGCAATGGCTCTCGCTCACCCTCGCTGCACCGGTCGTTGCGTGGGGCGCATGGCCGTTCCATCGTGCAGCGTGGACGAACCTGCGTCACGGCGCGGCCACGATGGACACGCTCATCTCCGTCGGCACCCTCGCCGCATTCGGATGGAGCCTGTACGCGCTGTTCCTCGGCGACGCCGGTGAACTGTCGATGCGCCACCCGTTCTCGCTCACACCCCAGCGCGGCATGGGCTCGGGCCAGATCTACTTCGAAGTTGCCGCCGGAGTCACCGTCTTCATCCTCGCCGGGCGCTACTTCGAAGCACGCGCCAAACGCCGCTCCGGCGCAGCGCTCAAGGCGTTGCTCGAACTCGGTGCCAAAGACGTCGCTGTGCTCCGCGACGGCAACGAGATCCGGATCCCGATCGATCAGCTCGCCGTCGGTGACCGCTTCGTCGTGCGGCCGGGAGAGAAGATCGCCACTGACGGCATCGTCGATGAGGGCACCTCGGCAGTCGACGCATCGCTCCTCACCGGCGAACCCGTCCCCGTCGAAGTCGCGCCCGGCGACCCCGTAGCCGGGGCAACCGTCAACGCCGGCGGGCGCCTGGTCGTGCGCGCAACTCGAGTCGGCGCCGATACTGCGCTCGCCCAGATCGGAAGGATGGTCGAAGAAGCCCAAACCGGCAAGGCTGAAGTGCAACGCCTCGCCGACCGGGTTTCGGCAATCTTCGTTCCCGTCGTGATTGCACTCGCATTCGGGAGCCTCGGCTTCTGGATCACCGCCGCCGCAAACGACAAAGCAACCACCGCGTTCACCGCGGCCGTGGCCGTGTTGATCATCGCCTGCCCATGCGCACTCGGCTTGGCGACCCCGACTGCGTTGATGGTCGGCACCGGCCGTGGAGCGCAACTCGGCATCCTCATCAAAGGGCCAGAGGTGCTTGAGTCAACGCGCAAGATCGACACCGTCGTACTCGACAAGACCGGCACGGTCACCACCGGCAAGATGTCACTCGTCGACATCATCGTCACCGGCGACATCACCATCGAACAGGCACTGTTCCTCGCCGGCTCGCTCGAGGACGCGTCCGAACACCCCATCGCCCAAGCCATCGCCGCCGGAGCCACCAACCGCGGTATCGACCTCGCAACCGTGGAATCGTTCGCCAACACCGAAGGGCTCGGCGTACAGGGCGTCGTCGACGGACACGCCGTGGTCGCCGGCCGCGAACGCTTCCTCGCCGACTGGTCACTCCCACTCGACCACACCCTCCGCGCCGCACGCGACACCGCCGAAGCCGATGGACGCACCCCGATCTACGTTGGATGGGACGGCAAAGCACGCGCCGTGCTCGTTGTCTCCGACACCATCAAAGCAACATCGGCGGAAGCCATCACCGGCATGCGCCACCTCGGTCTCCGCCCGGTCCTGCTCACCGGCGACAACAAGCGGGCCGCACAGGCAGTCGCCGACCAAGTCGGCATCACCGAAGTAATCGCCGAAGTTCTCCCCGCCGACAAGGTCGACGTCATTCGCCGCCTGCAAAGCGAAGGCCGCGTCGTGGCCATGATCGGCGACGGCGTCAACGACGCCGCAGCGCTTGCCCAAGCCGACCTCGGCCTCGCGATGGGCACAGGTACCGACGTCGCAATCGAAGCCAGCGACCTCACCCTCGTGCGCGGCGACCTCCGCGCCGCCGTCGACGCAATCCGCCTCTCGCGGCGCACACTCGCCACGATCAAGGCCAACCTGTTCTGGGCCTTCGCCTACAACGTCGCCGCACTCCCCCTTGCCGCCGCCGGCCTGCTCAATCCGATGCTCGCCGGCCTCGCGATGGCGTTCTCCAGCGTCTTCGTCGTCTCCAACAGCCTCCGCCTACGCCGCTTCAAATCCACCAGCGGCGGCGCAGCAGGATGAAACCCCGAAGGTCACCGGGCCAGGTAGCCGCCGTCAACAGCGAGCGCATGGCCAGTGGTGTTGGACGACGCGGGCGAGCACAGCCAGAGCGCAGCCTGGGCGATCTCGGCTACCTCACCGGAGCGCCCGAAAAGGCTGAGCCGGTTGGCGACGTCCGTGCAGACGAAGCGTGCCTCGCCGCCAACTCAGCCAGCGCGGCCGGGCGGCGCTCACGATCCGCAACGTCGCACAGGCCGCCGACTCGTCAGCGCGGTGCCGTCGCTGGCGAGTTGGCACTGCTGGGGCTCCGCTGACCAGCCACTCCGACGGTTCCGTCGATGCCGACCTGCCAAGATGAACCTTCTCGGAGCACGCAAGAGGGGAGGGTCGATGCGACCCTCCCCTCCCTGCGGGTGACAACCGCCTCGCTGGGTTCAGCCGTCGGCGTCCTCCACATCGGCCGACTCATTCGGATCGTTGGCCTGGTTGGCTCCCGGGCCACCATCGCATTCGGCACCTGTGGCGGTGTCGATGCCGTTCTCGCAGTTCACGCCGTCGACCTCATCGCCGCCAGTCGCGTCGTTCGCTTCCGCTGCGTCGTTGGCTCCGGGAGTCTCCGTTGCCTCATTGGCTTGTGCGGCCGCGGGGCCACCATCGCATTCGGCACCTGTGGCGGTGTCGATGCCGTTCTCACAGTTGACACCAGTGTCGCCGGGAGCCTCCGACGCCTCGTTCGCATCCGCGGCCGCGTTGGCCACGGGGGTGTGGGCTGCAGCCGGCGCGACGACGGGCGCCGCCGGGATTCGGGTCGGAGCGCTACCGCCACCGGCTGCGGCAGTGATGCCTGCGGCACCGGCGAACAGGCCGAGACCGATGATGGTGGTGTAGCTGGCCTTCTTCAATCGGGAGGTCATGGGAAGGTTCCTTTCGTGTTGCTCGGGTCGGGAGTTCCGATCCGATGCGGCCAGGGTGCGCTTCGCAACCTTGAGGTGACCCGAAGCGACCTGAAGCGGCGCTTCGGCCAGGCTTCAGGTTCGTTCTGTCACGCTGTGGTCATGAGGATCCTGGTGGTCGAGGACGACAAGCGGCTGGCGTCGACATTGCGGCGCGGGCTGGAGGCCGAAGGGTTCGCAGTCGACAACGCCCTCGACGGCGAGGAAGGACTGTGGTTGGCATCGGAGAACGCCTACGACGCAATCGTGCTCGACATCATGTTGCCGAAGGTGAACGGCTTCCAGGTCTGCGCGCGTGTGCGCGAGCTGGGCAACTGGACACCGATCCTGATGCTCACCGCCAAGGATGGCGACCTCGACGAGGCAGAGGCGCTCGACACCGGCGCCGACGACTACCTCACCAAGCCGTTCTCCTACGTGGTGCTCGTCGCCCACCTCCGGGCGCTGCTGCGGCGCGGTGCATCAGAACGACCGGTGCAG
The DNA here is from genome assembly GCA_043740085.1 of Ilumatobacteraceae bacterium. Taxonomy (GTDB): domain Bacteria; phylum Actinomycetota; class Acidimicrobiia; order Acidimicrobiales; family Ilumatobacteraceae; genus UBA668. The sequence goes on along the minus strand of JAYUCY010000009.1, from coordinate 18,622 downwards.
CTGACCGTCGGCGACTTGGTCGTCGATCCTGCGGCGCACACGTGTAGTCGGGGCGCTCGATTGATCGAGTTGACGGCGAAGGAGTTCTCGATCGTGGAGTTCCTCGCCCGACGCAATGGCGAGGTCGTGTCCAAGGCTGACCTGCTGGAGCATGCCTGGGACTTCGCCTACGACGGTGATCCGAGCGTGATCGAGGTGCATATGTCGAACATCCGCCGCAAGATCGACAAGCCGTTCCACTCGCACAGTCTTCGCACCGTTCGAGGTTCCGGCTACCGCCTCGTGCCCGATGGCCGCTGACCGGCTCCGAAGCCGTGTCGGTCTCCGGTTACGGGTCACCGCCGTTGCGATGCTGACTGTCAGCGTCGCACTTGCGGTCAGTGCGGTGTTGCTGGTCGGATTGGTGCGCAACCGACTCGACACCGCCGCGACCACCGCCGCGACCCTCCGCGCTCGCGATATTGCAGCATTGGCGAACGCCGACACGCTTCCGCCGACGCTGGCGCTGCCCGGTGAAGAGTCGGCATTCGTGCAGGTCGTCGATGAAGCGGGCAAGGTGATCGCATCGACCGGGAACATCGACGGGGAACCCGCCATCTCCACCGTCCGCCCGGCTGGGACCAGGCCGCTGGTCCTCACGATCACGGTCGCACCCCTGGATCAAGCCGACACAATGCGCGTGGTCGCTCTCAACGCACCGACGGCGGTCGGCATGCTCACGGTGTACACCGGCGAGAGCCTGGAGAACGCCGACGACACCACCTCAGCGATCATCACCGTGCTCGCAGTCGGGCTGCCGCCGCTCGTGCTCATCGTTGCCGCGGTCACTTGGTGGGCCGTCGGGCGAACCCTGCGACCCGTACGCCGGATCACGCGTACGATGGCCGACATCACCGCGAGCGACCTCCATCGCCGAGTACCTGTACCCGAGACCCGCGACGAGATTGGCCAACTCGCGGTCACCGTCAACGACACCCTCACCCGACTCGACGCATCGGTCGAACAGCAACGACGGTTCGTCGCCGACGCCAGTCATGAACTTCGCGGACCCCTTGCCGCGTTGCGCGCCGATCTCGAGATCTCCGTCACCCACCCCGACCAGACCGTATGGCACGACGTCGCTCGCGACACCCTCAGCGACGTGGAACGGCTCCAACATCTCACCGAAGAACTGCTGCTCCTCGCCCGACTGGATTCCGACCAGGCACGCCCACACGAGCCAGTCGATCTTGCGACGGTCCTCACCGAGACGGCCAGGTTGACCCACCGCGACGACCTCGAACTCGACGTCCTCGGTGCCGACGAGCCAGCGATCGTCGACGGCGATCCCGAGCAGTTGCACCGAATGGTTCGCAACCTCGTGCACAACGCCGCCGAGCACGCCGAGCACCGCATCACCATCACACTCACGAAGCAGGCTGCCACCGTGCGGCTGCAGATCGCCGACGACGGACGGGGCATCCCGGCAGAGTTCCGCAGTGTCGTCTTCGAACGCTTCGTGCGTCTCGACACCGCACGCACCCGCGACACCGGCGGCACCGGCCTCGGTCTGGCGATCGTGGCCGACGTCGTCGCCAGCCATCGCGGCTCGATCACCGTCACCGACAGCAATCCACACGGCGCCACCTTCACCATCGAACTACCCGTTCGGCAATCGCCCTGACACGACCCTGCCCTGGTGGCCACACGGGGTTCGTTGATCTAGCCGTGTTCTGGCCGAAGGCCACTTGCGCGCTGGCCCGGCCGCCCCTCTGCGCCCGGGCCTGCACGACCTCACGCGCACACCGCGACGCACGTGCACCAGACTGGGCGAATGGATGTGTGCATGTTCTCCACCCGCACGTACGACCGAGCCAGCTTCTCCACCCCTGGCACTGGCAACGCCCATCGGTTCCGCTTCGTCGAAACCCGCCTCACAACTGACACCGCCGCACTGGCGGAAGGCAGCCTCGCCGTGTGCGCGTTCGTCAACGACGACCTCAGCGGGGCGGTGCTCGGTCAACTCGCCGAGGTCGGCGTCCGTCACATCGCGCTCCGTTCTGCCGGCTACAACCACGTCGACCTCCACACCGCCGCCCGTCTCGGCCTCTCCATCGTGCGGGTGCCGGCCTACTCCCCCAACGCCGTCGCCGAGCACACCATTGCGTTGATCCTCGCCGTCAACCGGCACATCCCCCGCGCCCACGACCGCGTCCGCGACCGAAACTTCAGCCTCGAAGGACTCGTCGGGTTCGACCTCAAAGGCAAGACTGTCGGAGTTGTCGGCACCGGCAAGATCGGCGCGCTCGTCGCCCGCCTGTTGTGGCACTTCCGCTGCACGGTGATCGCCTCCGACCCGATCATCGATCCCGCCCTCGTCGAGCTCGGCATCACCTACGTTCCCCTCGACAACCTCTGGTCCCAGTGCGACATCATCTCGCTGAACGCACCACTCCTCGACAGCACCCACCACCTCGTCAACGCAACGACGATTGCACGCTGCAAACGCGGCGTGATGTTGGTGAACACCGGCCGCGGGCCACTCGTCGACACTGCCGCCGTGGTCGACGCACTCAAAACGGGCCAGATCGGATCGCTCGCACTCGACGTCTACGAAGAGGAGCGGACGCTGTTCTTCGAGGACCGATCCAACGACATCCTCGACGACGACGTATTCGCCCGACTGCTCACCTTCCCCAACGTCCTCATCACAGCGCACCAGGCGTTCCTCACCAACGAAGCACTCGCCGCCATCGCCGAGGTCACAGTCACCAACCTCGACGACCTCGCCGCCGGCCGGCCGTGCGCCAACACTGTCACCGCCTGAGTGCCTTGACCATGTCAGCCCTCGTTGCGCATGGCGTCTCGCACCATTTGGGCGAGTTCGTACAGGGTGCGTCCGGGCCTGCCGACAAGAGCCGGAGTGCCCGACTTCCTGAGCCGGGTAGCGGTGGTGTCAGCCAGATCGGCGCACTCGGAGTTGACGACGGTCAAGACGGCGACGTCGATCTCGTGCTCATCGCAGAACCGGACGAGTTGATCGGCAGGCATGTCGGCACCGAGGTGATGAACCCACCAGTTGTTGTCGCGTAGTGCCACGGCGGCCATGGTGGTCGCCAAAGAGTGTCGATCATCGTGCTGGTTTCGCTTGCGTGACCACGCATCAAATCAGCTCTGCTTTTCTCAGGTCCCGCAGCGCGTAACGGTGGTGCTCGAAGGACTCCTCGAATACTGTGTAGAGGCATTCGATGAGCGGGACGGTGCCGTTCTCGAGGACGTCGGCCTCACGTGTGAACTCGTCCACCGATAAGCCGTCGACGAAGGCCCTGAGCTGCGCGGATTGCTCGTTGCGCACGGCGAGCACTTGGTCAAGGCTCGGTCGGGCGTCGAGGTCGAGGCCGCGCCAGCCGAAGTCGCGCGAGCCGGTGTTCGGCAACCCAATCGCGTGGAACGTGGCCTCACCGAGCAGTGGTGCGGTGAACCACTTGTCAACGCCGAACACGAGATGCTGCTGTGTCTCGACGAACGACCATTCGCCACCGACCGACTCGTGCAGCTGTGCGTCGGTGAGCGCGCCAGCGCGCTCGATCGTGGCGGCCCACTCAGCGTCGAGCGCGTCGAGCACAGCGCTCACTCCGGCGATGTCGGTCGGACGCAGCATGCCGCGCAGCGGATACCACGAGTCGTGCTGGTTCACGAACTCGGTGACGTCAACGCCGTTCACTACGAGCCGGTCGACCAAGCCGTCGATGTCGACATCGACCAACCACACGTTCTTCATCCGTGCCCCGGTGAAGTTGACGTCGCGCAAAGTCGCGTTCGTCAGGTCGACGCCCCAGAACACTGCGTCGCTGAAATCCTTGCCCTCGAACTCCTCGGCCATCGCATCTCCTGGCGTCGTTGCTGGCGACGCAGATTCTGCCGCACGTGCGACTCGCCTCGAACGACGCCCTGGTCTGGACGGCGACTTCACGTGCGCTGTGTAGCGCACTGTACATCGCCGCACAGACACTCCTGCCAGTATTGGCGGGTGGACATCTTCGACGACCTTGAGGGCGAGTTGGCCCAGCTGGAATCGATGCTTGAGTCACTGACCGCTGCTCAGTGGCTGTCGCCGTCCGACGCCCTTGGGTGGAGCGTCGCCGACGTCGTGTTGCACCTCGCTCAGACCGAGGAGTCCATTCCGCTGAGTGCGAGCAGCCCCACCGAAGCCATGTGGAGTGACGATGGCAACAAGGTCGACGACATGGTCGAGCAGTGGGTGCAACGTGAGCGCGACGAACCGTCGGCGACCTTTGAGCGGTGGAAGGTTGCCCACCGCCACGCGGTCGCCACACTTCGGGCCGCCGACCCCTTGCGGAAGATCCGGTGGGCGGCGGCACCGCTCAAACCAGCCACGCTTGCGACCACTCGCATCGCCGAGCATTGGGCACATGCACTCGACATCGCCGTACCGCTCGGCATTGACTACCCCGACACCGACCGCCTGCGACACATCGCGTGGCTCGGGTACAACACTCTCCCGTATGCGTTCCGACTGGCAGGGATCGACCCGCAGCCGGTATTCGTCGAACTCACCTCGCCACGCGGTACCACGTGGACGTTCGGCGACTCATCGGCCGCCACGCAGGTCTGCGGCACGGCCTCGGAGTTCTGCCGTATCGGTGCCCGGCGCCTTGCCCCGCATGACTCCGATGTTCTTGCCACTGGTCCGCTCGCCACGCAGACGTTGCAGCTCCTGCGCAACTACGCGCTCTGATCGGGCCGAGAAAATACTTTCCTCTTGGCCTTCCATTGGTCGGTATTCCGCTTTAGAGTCGCCGCCATGCGAGTTCACCTCGATTCGGAGAAGTGCCAGGGCCACAACCGCTGCTATGCGTTGGCGCCAGAGCTGTTCGACGTCGACGACTTCGGCCAGGCGGTCCTCCTGGTGGAGGGTGACGTACCAGACGAACTTCACGCCAAGGCACGTCTCGCAGCGGCCAACTGCCCCGAATACGCGATCAAGATCACGGAGAACGGCTGACATGACTGACATCATCGATACAGCAACAACCACCACTGAGCCGGCGCCACAGACCGGCTACGTGCCGCAAGTCTTCGGAGACACCCCGGAGGGCACCCACGTGTGGCAGCGTGTGCCGTACAACGCCGACGACTACGGCCCGGTCAGCGACTTCGCTACCGACTTCGACCACGCCGACACGGGCTACAATCGCAACGCCCCCGAGGTGTGGAAGGAACTTCGCGAGACCGGCTGCCCGGTCGCCCACTCGGACCGTTATGGCGGCATGTGGATTCCCATCACGCACGACACGGTGAACGAAGTCGCCTACGACACCGAGAACTTCACCAGTCGCGCTGTTGTGGTGGCGGTCGGTCGCCCTGGCGACCTGTCGCTACCCGCGCCCATCGGTGGCGCCCCGCCGATCACCAGCGACCCGCCGTTCCACAACATGGCCCGCCGTTTGCTGCTGCCCGCCTTCGCTCCCAAGATGATCGAGCCGTGGGAACCCGAGATCAGGCTGCTGTGCCAGAAGCTGCTCGACGAGATCGGCAAGATCGCTCCCGGCGAGACCATCATCGACGCTGCGGTGCAGTACGCACAGAACATTCCGGTCAACGTCATCGGTCGCATGCTCGGCTTCCCCGAAAGGGACGAAGAACTCTTCCGTTCGTTTGTGCACGACGCGCTCGAACGCATCGCCGAAGAGCCCGGCTCCAGCGAGGGCGTGGACGACCTCGGCATCTACATCTTCGCCCAGATCCAGGATCACCGCGACAACCCGCGCGACGACCTCACCAACTACCTGATGAACGTCGAAATCGACGGCACGCCCGTCACCGACGAGATTGCCGGCGGGATGATCATCCTGCTCTTGATCGCGGGCATCGACACGACGTGGTCGGCCATCGGCTCGTCGCTGTGGCACCTGGCCCAGCACCCCGAAGACCACCAGCGGCTGCTCGACGACCCGGAAGTGATGACGTTCGCACTGGAGGAGTTCCTCCGTGCCTACGCACCCGTCACCATGGCGCGTATGGTCGCCAAGGATGTCGACTTCCACGGCTGTCCAATGAAGAAGGACGACTGGGTGTTGCTGCCCTTCCCCGCCGCCAACCGCGACCCCCTGAAGTTCGAAGGCCCCGACGAGTTCATCGTCGACCGCGAAGAGAACCGGCACGCGGCATTCGGGCTTGGTATCCACCGCTGCCTCGGTTCCAACTTGGCACGCCTAGAGCTGAAGGTCGCCATCGAGGAGTTCATCAAGCGCTTCCCCAGCTTCGAGCTGGCCGGCGATACCCGCTGGAGCGTCGGTCAGATCCGCGGGCCGCGCGAGCTGCCCATTCGCATTCTCGAAGTCGCCACCTGAACAGCGAGCCTGCCCCCCAACCGGGAAGCGATCCGCTCCGCGACCAGCTCCTTGCAGCGGCTGGTCGCGTGTTCGCGTCCAAGGGCTACGACGGTACGAAGATCATGGACATCGTTCGCGAGTCCGGTCTCTCCAGCGGCGCCGTCTACGGTCGGTTCGCGTCGAAGGACGAGTTGCTGCTGGCGGCCGTCTTGACCGAAGTCGAACAGAACTCGCTGGCCAGCCGATTTAGTGAGCAACCTGTTGCGGAAATGCTTGCCGAGTGCAGCCGCGCCGACGAGCCGCTCGACGACCAGGAAGCAATGCATCTCGAGGCGTTCATCGCTGCGCGCCGCGAGCCGACGTTGGCCGCCGCGATCGCAGAAATGCGTCAGCGCTGGCGGGTGACCATCGCCGCACCGCTGATCGAGCGCGCCTCGGTGGACGGATCGGCAAGCCCCGATGCTGACTTCGATTCACTGGTGTATCTGATGCAGACGCTGCACCTCGGTCTGCTCGTCCAGCGCGGCGCCGGCCAGCACGCCCCCAACGGCGAGGCGTGGCAGCGCTTCATCGAACAACTGCTGCGCTCGATGGCGCACCCCCACGCCACCGTCGAGCCCTAATGGGACCAGACCGGCTGGAGTGAGGCTGGTTCCGAGCCGCCGGCCGAGCCGCTGGCCGAGTCACCGGCCGAGTCACCGGCCAAGTCAGCATGCCGCGGAGGTTGCCAGCGTCGACGGGGACCTGGCGTCGCATTCTGGCACGGTTCTCCGCCCATGGGCGGGCGAGCGTGCGGAACTGGCAGGGTTACCCGCCCTTGGGCGGAGAACTGTGCCACTTCTGGGCAGGGCAGACAGCGGAGGCATCTCCTCCGCTCCGACGACGGCAGCTGATCAGCTGATGAGTGCCGGCGCCAAGGCCCGCCACTGTTCGATGGGGAACGCGGCGGGGTTGTCGGTCAAGGCCTGGATGCAGACATGGTCGGCGCCCGCGTCGCGATGCTCCTGCACGCGAGCAGCAATCGTCGTCTCGTCGCCCCACACCACCAGTGCGTCAACCAAACGGTCGCTGCCACCGTCGGCCAGATCCTCGTCCGTGAAGCCTTGACGCTTCCAGTTGTTCGAGTAGTTCGGCAGCCCGAGGTATGTCTTGAGGTGCAGCCGTGCCGTCGCTCGGGCAGACGTCGGGCTGGTGTCCAACACCACGCCTTGCTCGCTAGCGACCAGGCCGTCGGGGCCAATACCTGCACGCGCCTTCGCGGTCAGCTCCGGAGTGACGAGGTATGGATGGGTGCCAGCGGTGCGAGCGCGTGCGAGCTCCAGCATCTTTGGCCCCAATGCCGCAAGCAGGCGGTCATTCGACGCCAACGGCACCTCGGCTGCGTCCAGTCCGTCGAGGAACTCCGCCATGGTTGCAACCGGGTTCTGGTACGTACCCGGCGCGTTGACCATATCGACGAAGGGGCGGTGGCTGATGCCGATGCCACAAAGAAAGCGGTCGCCGTGAGCCGCCGTCAAGGCAACATGCTGCGCCGCGGTCTCCTCGGGGGTCCGCATCCAGACGTTCAAGATGCCGGTGGCCACGGTCGTCGTTGACGTTGCGCCGAGCACGTTGGCGAGCGCACCAAACAGATCACCGCCAATGTCTGGCAGCCACAACGCCGAGTAACCGAGGCGCTCCAGCTCGGTGGACATGGTCGCGGCGGTTGCAAGATCACCGTAGCGCAGGGCGCCGCTCCAGATACCGGTTCCACTCAGGCGCGTTGTCATGATCGAAGCCTGGCACCACAGCGGCGACAGGGGAGAGTCGAAGCGATGCAACACCCAAGGCTGATGGAGGGTTCCAGCCGCGCCCCAGGTCACCGAAACCCTCCATTGGATCTGATCCGGAATAGATCTAATAGTTGACGGAGTCCAGAATCGATGATTGAATGGCTCACGTGATGAGTACGACCGACACCGTGGAGCTACTGCTCCGCCAACATGGGGTGCAGGTGACTGCACAGCGGTTGGCCATCCTGCGCGCCCTGTCGAAGCGCCCACACGCCACCGCCGACGATCTGACCGACGATGTCCGCGCCGTCATCGGCACCATCTCGCGCCAGGCCGTGTACGACACTCTCGGCGTGCTCGTCGACAAGAACCTCATCCGCCGCATTCAGCCCGCTGGCTCAGCGGCGCGGTTCGAGGACCGCGTTGGCGACAACCACCATCATTTGATCTGTCGCAACTGTGCCAGCATGTTCGACATCGACTGCGCTGTCGGGTCGGTGCCGTGCCTCATTGCCGACGACGATCACGGCTTCGAGATCGACGAAGCCGAAGTCATCTACTGGGGACGCTGCCTCGCCTGTCGCACCGTCTCACTTCACGACACCGTCTCACTTCACGACACCGTCTCACCCGAATCCGCATCACCAACATCTCTTCACTAAGGAGCAGTAATGACTGACCAAGGCAACGTACTCGAGATCAACGACAACCCGGCAGTGTGCCCGGTCATGGCCGGCCCGAACTCGGCGCACACGGCCGTTGGCGCCACCGCCAATCAGCACTGGTGGCCGAACCAGCTGAGCCTCAAAATGCTTCACCAGAACACGCCCGCCGGCAACCCGCTGGGCGCCGACTTTGACTACGCTGCCGAGTTCAAGACGCTCGATCTGGCCGCCGTCAAGGCAGACCTGGCCACCCTGATGACCGACTCCCAAGAGTGGTGGCCGGCCGACTATGGCCACTACGGCCCGTTCTTCATTCGTATGGCGTGGCACAGCGCCGGCACCTACCGCATCCAGGACGGTCGCGGTGGCGCCTCCAGTGGCACGCAGCGCTTTGCGCCGCTGAACAGCTGGCCCGACAACGGCAACCTCGACAAGGCACGCACACTGCTGCTGCCGATCAAGCAGAAGTACGGCCGCAAGCTGTCGTGGGCCGACCTGATGGTGCTCGCCGGCAACGTCGCGCTGGAGACGATGGGCTTCAAGACCTTCGGTTTCGCCGGTGGTCGCGTAGATGTGTTCGAGCCCGAAGAGGACATCTACTGGGGCCCGGAGACCACCTGGCTGGGCGACGAGCGCTACACCGGCGACCGAGTACTGATGAACCCGCTCGGCAATGTCCAGATGGGCCTTATCTATGTAAACCCGGAAGGCCCCAACGGCGTCGCCGACCCGATCGGCTCCGCCCGCGACATTCGCGAGACCTTCGCCCGTATGGCCATGGACGACGAAGAGACCGTTGCCCTCGTTGCCGGTGGCCACACGTTCGGTAAGTGTCACGGCGCCGGCGACCCGGCGCTCGTTGGGCCCGAGCCCGAGGGTGCACCCATCGAGCAGATGGGCCACGGCTGGATCAACGCGCTCGGTACCGGCAAGGGCGTCGACACCACCACGAGCGGCATCGAAGGCGCCTGGACCCGTACCCCGATCACGTGGGACAACACGTACTTCGACACCCTGTTCGGCTTCGAGTGGGAGCTGACCCACAGCCCTGCCGGCACCCAGCAGTGGACGCCATCGAACCCGGAGGCGAAGGGCACCGTGCCCGACGCGCACGACCCGGCTCGCAGCCACGCTCCGATGATGACCACCGCCGACATGGCACTGCGCATGGACCCGATTTACGAGCCCATCTCGCGGCGCTTCCACGAAGACCAGGCGGCGTTCGCCGATGCATTCGCTCGTGCGTGGTACAAGCTGACCCACCGCGACATGGGCCCCGTGTCGCGCTACCTCGGCCCGGAAGTTCCCACCGAAGAACTGATCTGGCAGGATCCGATCCCGGCGACGACCGGCGCCATCACTGACACCGACGTTGCTGCGCTCAAGGCTGCTGTACTCGCCTCGGGCCTCAGCGTCTCGGACTTGGTGGCGACAGCATGGGCTTCGGCCTCCACCTTCCGCGGCAGCGACAAGCGTGGCGGTGCCAACGGTGGCCGCGTGCGTCTGTCGCCGCAGGTCGAGTGGGAGGTCAACAACCCCGCTGAACTGCGACGAGTCCTTGGCGTGCTGGAGGGCGTTCGCGGTTCCTCCGGTACCAGCGTGTCGATGGCGGACTTGATTGTCATCGGCGGTGCCGCAGCCATCGAGGCCGCGGCCAAGGCTGCCGGCCACACCATCACGGTTCCGGTTGCTGCAGGTCGCACTGACGCATCCCAAGACCAGACCGACATCGACTCGTTCGCAGTACTCGAGCCCAGCTCCGACGGGTTCCGCAACTACCTCGGCAAGGGCCACACCCTGCCCGCCGAGGCGCTGCTCGTTGATCGTGCGCAGCTGCTAGGCCTCAGCGCCCCGGAGATGGCCGTGCTCGTCGGCGGTTTGCGGGTGCTCGGCGCCAACACTGGGGGGTCGGCACACGGTGTGCTCACCAGCCATGTCGGCACGCTCAGCAACGACTTCTTCGTCAACCTGCTCGATATCGCCACCGAATGGAAGCCAACTTCCGGGTCGGCCGACGTGTTCGAGGGCCGCGATCGCGCCAGCGGCGCGGTGAAGTGGACCGGTACCCGCCATGATCTGGTCTTCGGCTCGAACTCGCAGCTGCGGGCAATCGCTGAGGTGTACGGCTCGTCGGACGCACAGCAGAAGTTCGTCACCGACTTTGTCGCTGCGTGGAACAAAGTCATGGACGCCGACCGTTTCGACCTCGCCTAGGTCAGGCAACACCGTAAGAGACTGACGTCTGTGCCCTTTTGCTCGCCCGCCGAGTGGAAGGGCACAGCCGCGTCAGAGGTTGGTTCGCCGCTCCAGCGCGTCGGGGTAACGGTCGCCCTCGATGTTGATCAACTGCGCGGCGGCCTCGATCTCGGCGAGATCGGCGGGTGTGAGTTCGATCTCGGTAGCGCCCAGGTTCTCCCGGAGACGGCTGACCTTCGTCGTTCCCGGAATCGGTGTGATCCACGGCTTCTGGGCAAGCAGCCAGGCGAGCGCGATCTGCGCCGCGGTCGCGTTCTTGCGGCGGGCAATGCGCGTCAGTAGATCGACCAGACCCTGATTTGCGCTGCGCGCCGCGGGCGTAAACCGCGGGATGATGTTGCGGAAGTCGTCGCCGGCAAACGTGGTGTTCTGATCGATGGCGCCGGTGAGAAACCCTCGACCAAGCGGACTGAACGGCACGAACCCGATGCCCAGTTCCTCCAGCGTCGACAACAACTCGTCCTCAGGCCGCCGCCACCACAGCGAATACTCGCTCTGCACGGCCGTGACCGGCTGGACGGCGTGGGCTCGACGAACCGTGTTCGCTGCCGCCTCCGACATGCCGAAGTGGCCGACCTTACCGGCCTCGATCAGCTCCTTGACGGCCCCTGCCACATCCTCGATCGGCACCTCTGGGTCGACACGGTGCTGGTAAAGGAGGTCGATCTTGTCGACGCCAAGACGTTGCAGCGACGCTTCGGTCGTTGCCCGGATGACGTCCGGGTGGCTGCTGCCATGCGGGAACTCGTCAGTGCCGACGAGCCCGAACTTGGTGGCGATGACGACGCGGTCGCGCATCGGCGCCAACGCCTCCCCCACAAGTTCCTCGTTCACATAAGGGCCGTACGCCTCGGCGGTGTCGAAGAACGTGACGCCGAGGTCGACGGCAGTGCGGAACAGCGCAATCATCTCGCTGCGGTCGGCAGGTGGACCGTACGAGGCGCTCATTCCCATGCACCCCAACCCGAGGGCCGAGACTTCCAAACCACTGGCTCCAAGTGTGCGCTGCTTCATGCGGTGCTCCTGTCGTCATCCATGGGCGGCGGCCGCCGTGCCCCAGTCTGCCTGACCGACGGCCGCTGAGCCTCAGACCGTCACAGTTACCTGCAGAAACGTCGCCGGTATCGACGTGGTCATCGGCGTTGGGCTGGTGTTCTGTGACTCGAAGAGCGCGCTGAGTTCACTGTGTAGTTCGCCCTCGAGGCCGTTGGCGGTGGCCGCTTCGAACGCATTCATTGTCGGCCCGTAGAACCTGCGAAAGGTATCCAGCAGCGCCGAAGGAGTTCCGCCCGAGTTGAAGGTGTAGGTCGACCTGGCGAAGGCGATGTGGCTCTCGGGCACACCCGCATCGACGAAACGCTCCACCACGTTCGCCTCGATGCCCCAGGTCATCGGACTGACGAAACCCTCCGGCGGTGGCGGCGAGTACGCAGCACACTTCTTCAAGATCTGCGCCACCAGCGTGGGGTCGCCGGGAATCCAGTTACCCATAACGATCCTGCCGCCCGGCCTGGTGACCCGAGTCATCTCCTTGGCGACGTCGAACGGCCTCGGCGCGAACATCGCACCGAAGATGCTGACCACGAGATCAAAGCGGTCGTCGTCGATACCAGTGAGCGCCGAGGCGTCGCCCTCCTGGAACCGACAGTTCGCGAGACCAAGACTCTGCGCACGCGCGTTGCCGGCGGCCACCAAGTTGCTGGCAATGTCGACGCCAAGGACATCGGCCCCCAGCTGCGCGGCGGGCACGGCGGTCGTGCCATCGCCGCAGCCAAGGTCGAGCACCTTCATTTTCTCAGCGACTCCCAGGTTCGCCACCAACGCTTCTCCGCTCTCGCGCATGGTCGCGGCAATCAGGGTGAAGTCGCCCTTTTCCCACAGTGCTTTGTTTAGATTCATCGGATCGTCCCTTTCGTCAACGCACACGAGCGTGCTGCGTCATCATCAGTGCGACCCCATGCCAGTCTCAGGCGGCTGACAGAAGGGCCGCTTACAGACCGCTTGCAGCGACCTGCAAGCGGGTGAGCCAGAATCAAGCTATGCCGATCACCACCAGAGTCCTCGGTCCAGTGTCAGTCGACGGCCAGGACGGGCGCGGAGGAGCGGCGACGACGCAATCGTTGCGCCCGAAGCTGCAACTCGTCCTCGCGTTGCTGGCCGCACATCGCGGCTCGGTGGTGTCCGTGGATCGGCTGTCCGAGGCACTGTGGGGCGACCAGCAACCAGCCGCCGCAGCCGCCACTTTGCAGAGCCACATTTCACGCCTACGGCGAGAGCTCTTGCCCGCCGGACGAGTCGTTGCACTCGATCGCGGCTACCGGCTGGATTTGCCAGATGGTGAGCTGGACGTCGACCTCTTCACGCGGCTCGCCCAGCAGGCTGCGGCCACAACCGACTCGATGACGGCAACACACCTCTACAACTCAGCGCTCGAGCTGTGGAACGGCCCAGCGTTCGGAGATCTCGCGGAGATTGACGGCATTCGGCCGGAATCGGTGCGGCTCGACGAGTTATAACTGTCGGTCGTCGAGGCCTGGCTCGAATGCCGTCTGGCATGTGATGGCGATGCGGGACTGATCGGCGATCTCGAAGCGAATCACCGCACACAACGAGCCCTGATTCCGACGCGATTCTCGGCGAGGCCAACGGCGGTCTTGCTGGCGGCACCGGGTGTATTCGGGCGATCCTCGAGAAGGCTCAACAGATTCGCGACGAGGAGCAACACATCGTGAACTCGTCGCGCTCGGAAGACTTCCACCTCGAAGCCCAGCTTGCGCTGAGGCGCATTTGTCACTCACTGCTCCTCGCCACCCGCTGACGCGTTTGTGACAGGCTTGCGTGATGCAACTGACTCCTCGTTATGGGACCGAGCCGCTGATCACACTGGACGGGTCGCCACGCGACATCGCTGGGCCCGCGATTCGCCAGCGGCGGCGGTTGGCAACGACGTTGGCAACATTCACCGAGGAGCAGTGGGCGCACCCCAGCAGGTGTGAAGGATGGTCGAATCGCGATGTGATCGTTCACCTCGACAGCACCAATTCCTTCTGGGCGTTCACCATCAGTGAGGGCCTCCGGGGAGCGCCCACACAGTTCCTCTCGACCTTCGACCCGGTCACCTCGCCAGCCCAATTGGTGACTGGTGCGAGCGACCGCAGAACGGAGGAGGTGCTCGCCAGTTTCACCGCCTCTGCGTCGGCCCTGACCGACCTGTGGGCGTCGCTGGGCGACGATGGGTGGGCTGCCACTGCCGAGGCGCCACCCGGGCACGTCAGCGTCAGCACCGTCACCCACCACGCGCTGTGGGACTCGTGGGTGCATGAACGCGACATCCTGCTGCCCCTTGGGATCACGCCGGCCGAGGAGGCCGACGAGATTGCGGCATGTCTCCGCTACGCGGCCGCGCTCGGCCCTGCGTTAGCCGTGAACAATGGCACCGCGCTGCGCGGGCTGCTCGGCATCAACGTCACCCAGCCGAGCATGTCCGCTGTCGTCGAAGTGGGCGACCACGTCCACGTCTGCTGCACTGCCGAAACCGCGCCAGACGTCACGCTCACGGGAGGAGCGGTCGCATTGCTCGAAGCGCTCAGCATCCGCATGCCGCTGGAGCAATCGATTCCCGAGGAGCATCGCTGGATGCTCACCGGCCTCGCCGAAGTCTTCGACGTCGCCCAGCCCTAGCTGCGGAGTGCTCCGCTACTGACGCCCAGGGCAATCCACTCACTTCTTCTCACACGACGTCACCCGCATGGGCGGCTGGAACCGTCAGTCAGTGAACGAGTTCTGTAGAGCGGAGCGCCAATGACCGACATCGCCATCACGACACCCGCGCAGCATCAGGCACGGCTGAGGGCGGCACCCACCCTCGCCTGTGGCCTCCTTGGTGGCTTTGCGCTCGGCGCCGCAGCCCGCGCTTGGATGCGCCTGATTTCCGACACCCCTGAGTTCACATGGTCGGGCACCATCTTCATCGTGGCTGGTTTCACGGTCTTCGGACTTGCGCAATCGACGGTGGCGATCGGGCGCAGGCGCATCGAGCGACGGTGGGCGCTCACCTGCGTGCGCGTTGTCGGCTTCATCGCAATGATGCCCCTGTTCAACGCGGCCGGGGCCATCATGTTTCCCACGGTGATGGGCGCAGGGTTGGCGCGAGCGCGGGTGGACTGGAACCGATGGGTTCGCGCGCTATTCCTCCTCGTTTCGCTTGGACCCGTCGTGCTGGTCGCCAGCCAACTGGTCGGTGACTTCGGGTGGTCCCTTCAGTCGTTGGTCGGGTTCATCGCGTTGCTTGCGCTCTATGGCCTCATCGTGTGGGCAACGCAGTTCGTGCTCGCACCGCAACTCGACGGGTGGCGGACGCCGCGGTGGTCGAAGGTCGTCGCCGGCGGCCTTGTGTTCATGATGATGGTTCGTTTGATCATCGCCATTCTGATCAGCTAGCAGCCTCGCCGCTGTCGCCCGTTGCCTGCTCGACCGGCGCCTGCTCCACCCTCAGGATCCAGGTCCCAGGTCCGAGCGGTGGCGCCGTGCTGGACTCGGCCCCGGCCGGGTAGGGGGGTCGTGCGGCGGCCGCATCCAGCCGACCGGTGCCCGACAACAGCCCGCCGATGATCGGCAACGCCACCACGTTCAGAGCATGCAAAATGCCCATGATCAGCAACATGCCCCCGATGCGCGCCACCTCGTGCTGCAACTGTTCACCGGTCGAGACGCTCCAGTCGTGAGGCTCGACAAACGTGACGGTGAACAGCACGAACGAGGTGAAGATGAGGTAATACGCAACGTCGGTCAACACCAGGTAGCTCTTGCCAGTGCGTGGGTTCGCTCGAAACACATCAGCCGCATACGAACGGCCGAAGCGTTTGATGAACGGGCCGAGGCCAACTGCAAGTGCAATCAACACAACGTTCGTGATCAGTTCGATAACCCACCAAGGCATGTCCAACCTCCTGTTGTTGTAGCTAGAAAATGAGAGCGCGAACGCCGTATTGATCGCCAGGAACACCAGCGTCGCGCCGGCGAGCCGCCAGCGAAAACGCCGGCGAGCCGCGGCATCATCGATGGAACGCGTGACGCGGGCGAACAGATCCGGGTTTGCGTGCACGGTGTCGCGTGCGCCCGCGAAGGCTTCACTCAGGCGACGTTCGAGGTTTGCGTCACTCATCCGGCGGCGAGCATTCGATCGAGCGCAGCCATCGCGCGTTGCAGATGAGTCTTCACCGAGTTGACCGAGATGCCCAGCGTTGCGGCCGTCACCTCGACGGACGACTCCTCGAAGTACCGCAGCGCGATGCAATCGCGCTGGCGCGGCGGCAACCGGCGTACTGCGTCAAGCACCCGCCCGTGCTCCTCCGATCGCACCAGCTCGTCGGCAGCGTGATCCGTCACATCAATCTCGCGCCCCGCAGCGGCATGGTGGCGAAGCGAGACGAGGCCACGGCGATTGTGGTCACGAGCAAGGTTCAAGACAATCGATCGAAGATATGCCGGAGCGCGCTCCACGTCCTCGATTCGGCCAGCGTGGCGGGCCAGCCGCAGGAACGCCTCCTGCACGATGTCTTCCGCTGCATCCCGGTCCTCGACGAAGATGCGCGCGAGTCGAACGAGCGAGCGCCCCTCACGATCAAACAGATCGGCAACCAGTTCCTCGGCGGAAGCGCTGATCGTTTCGCCTTGTAGCCGGGCCGCAGCAATGGCCATCACAAAAGCGGGTAGACCCAGCGCGTACACGCCATCAAGCCTTCCACGTGCCACGTCGTCAACTCTCCAGGCGGTCGACTCCACACACCGACAGACGCAACAAGCCGCCACGCGGGTGACAGCCTGCGCAAGGTATTCCAAAGATCTGTCAGCCACCGGCTGGCACAGAAGTGCCCGGTCGGCGCCTTGCAACGTCATATACGTCGCTCGCCAGCGGGCATCCGGGCCGCCCTCAGCGTGCGGAAAAGTACCTCACTCGCTGATCACACGTGGCTGTGTGTTGACGCCACGAACGGCACCGTGCAGATCGCAGCGCGCGACTCGCCGGATTCACCGTCGCTTGGCGCTGGCTGACAGCGGCGGCGCGAGCACTCCGGCGATGTCGACGGCGGTTGTATCGATCGCAGAGTAAGGGAGCCGTGCGAAGAACTCGTCGGCGTGCCCGGCGAGGGCCCTGACGGCGATGTAGTTCGCGCTGCCGCCGATGACTGCTCCGATGCCCAGCGGGAGCGCTGTTCCCAACGCGATCGCACCCCGCCGCGCGCCGTAGCGTTTCACCAACTGCGGCGTCAGTAGTCGGTTGACCGTGCGCAACGTGGTGATCGGTAGGCGCGCCCCGGTGGCTGGCCGCAACCCGGTGTTGGCCTCATTGAGCGCTCGGGTGAAGCCCTCGCGCGCAGAGCCGCCATAGATCAACACTGCCAGTAGCCAGGCGCGTCGCTCCTCCACCGTCGGTTCTGATCGACCGTGTAGCGCTGCCACCGTCAGGATCAAGTCGCCGGCGCGCGCAGTGAACCAGCCCAGCTCGGCGGCGGCAGCCATCAGCGTGATCGCGGTGCCAACTGCCGGGGCGGCCGCAGCGGCGCCTGCTGTGGCACCGAACGCGCCAAGTTCCCTCGCGAACGAGTCGGTCAGCGACTTCATCTTCTCCGGTCGCACCTCACCCTTCAGCCCGGCAGCACGGGTGACAGCCGCATCCCAGCGCGAGCTGCTGACCTGATCGATGCTGGCGAGCATGCTCTGCGCAAGGCGCTCGACGTCGGCAGGGTTCAGCTGCCGCAGGAACGTCTGTAATCGCTCGCGGGCGGCGGCCGGGGTGAGCTTCACACTGCAGTTGTAGCGCACGCGGGCACGTCCTGGGGATGCTCCTAGCGTTTCTTTGGGAAGTGTCCGCCACTTCCTCGCAGGCATTGGTGCTCTGGTGGTTCAGCTACGGCCCGCCAGTGAGCGAGTGCTTGGCACGATGATGGCCGTCGGCGCCGGGCCCTGAGCGCTGACGCTCAGGTGCCGCAGAACGTCTGGTAGCCAGCGGCCGCGGCCAGGTCCGGTTTCGCGTAGCGCTCGCAGCCATCGCGCTGTTCGAACGGTGTGGTGACGGCTGCCAGCAACCGATGCAGTGGAGCGAGATCGTCGTCGTCGCTGGCGGCAGCGAGGGCCTCTTCGACGAGGTGGTTACGCGGTATGTAGATCGGGTTGGCGGCGTCCATTCCGGCAGCGACCTCGCACTGGTCACGCCCCTCATCACGGAGGCGTTGCGTCCAGCGTGGTGCCCATTCGTCGAAGGCGGGCGGCGTCTCAAGGGTTGACAGCCCTCTGAAGGATGACGTGAAGTCGAGTTGCTGCTGGTGGAGCAGCGTGAGCAGATCGTTGACCAATTGCGTGTCGCTCGGGTCGGCGGTGGTGAGGCCGAGCTTGGCGCGCATTCCGGTCAGCCAGGCGTCGTTGAAGCGGTCGACGAAACCGTGGATCATGTTGGTTGCCATTTCGACGGCGCGTTCGGTCTCATCGTCGATCAGCGGCAGCAGCGTCTCCGCCAGGCGCGCCAGGTTCCACTGAATAATCGACGGTTGGTTGCCGTACGCGTAGCGACCACTGTGGTCGATGGAGCTAAACA
>JAYUCY010000008.1:0-13137 GCA_043740085.1 Ilumatobacteraceae bacterium | reverse complement strand
ACACCAACCCAAGGCCGTTCGTCTGGCACAAGACCGCCGACCAGATCCTCGACAGCCTCAAGAAATACTTGACGAACCTCTGACGCGGGACACTAGTCCGGCATTGCGTCACCGAAGTTGATGGCCATATCGCGGGCCGTCAACATCGTGTCGCAATCCAACGGCACCGTCTTTTGGCGGGAGCTGATTCGACTGAGCGGCACGTACTTCATCGTCGGCGGATCGAGCGCGACCATGATGCCATTCTCACCCTCGTCCAACGCCCGCACTGCGGCCGCTCCGAAGCGCAGGCCCAGCAGGCGATCGAACGAGGTGGGCGTGCCGCCGCGCAGCAAATGCCCCAACACCACGGTGCGGGCTTCCTTGCCGGTCAGCAACTCCAGCTCGGCGGCCACCTTCTCGCCGACGCCGCCCAGCCGCTCGGCCTGGCCAACGGCCTTGCCCAACACCGACACACTCCCGCCAATACGGCGAGCGCCTTCCGCAACGACGACGATGGAGAACTTCGCGCCGCGCTCCTCACGCTGGCGGATGGTGGCGGCTACCGGTTCTAGCTCGTACGGGATTTCCGGAATCAGAATCGCATGCGCCCCACAGGCGACACCCGCGTTGAGCGCAATCCAGCCGGCGTAGCGACCCATCACTTCGACCACGATCACGCGGCCGTGTGATGTCGCCGTCGAGAACAGGCGGTCGATACATTCCGAGGCGAAGCCGACTGCGGTGTCAAAGCCGAACGTCGCGTCGGTGCCTTCCAGATCGTTGTCGATGGTCTTGGGCACGCCGATCACCCGCAAACCGGCCTGATGAAGGTGATTGCCGATGGTCAACGAACCATCACCACCGATGGTGATCAGCGCATCGATGCCCTGCTGCTCGAACATGGCCACCAGCTCGGGAGTGCGGTCGACCTCCAACCAGCTGCCGTCCGGCTGCTGAGTGGGGTAGGCGGTCGGGTTGCCGCGGTTGGTGGTGCCGAGAATGGTGCCGCCGAGGTGCACGATGCCGCGCACCTCCTCGCGGCCGAGATTCATCAAGCCGCCCTCAGGATACAAATCGGGGCGGAACAGCCCGTTGAAGCCATCACGAATGCCCACGACTTCCCATCCGCGGTTCAGCGACGCCAACGTCGCCGCCCGAATGACGGCGTTCAACCCAGGCGCATCGCCACCCCCGGTGGAGAGTGCGATACGGCGAATCGATGGACTCATGACTGCGACCCTAATTGCCAGCGGTCAGCACTCGGCCCGATTCGAATCAGTTCAGGCCGTGATTGCGGTAGGCCCATTGATCAGGCAGAACTCGTTGCCTTCCGGATCGGCCATCACCTGAAAGCCGCCCAACTCGTCGTACGCGACCTCCCCAACTCGGGTGCCACCGGCGGCGATCGTCGCGGTCGCGGCCTCCTCCAGGTCGCCGACATCGACGTCGAGATGGACCCGATTCTTCACCGACTTCGCTTCAGGCACCATTTGAAACGAGACGGTGAGGCCCGTCGGCGGTTCGAGCGCCACCCATTCGTGACTTTGGCGCACGATGTAGCCACCGAGCACTCGCTGCCAGAACTCAGCCAGCCGCACCGGGTCGTGACAGTCGATGACGATCTCGTCGAGATGACCGATCATTCGCGCAGACCCAACGACGATTCACCTAACGGCGAGTCACCTAACGGCGATGTCGCCCGACCAAGGCGGGCACGGAACCATTCGAAGTCGCTCGCCGTGACCTCGACGGGCGGCAACCCAACGGTGGCGACTTGCTCGGCAAAGCCTACGCGCATCGACGACCCGGCCCACACCAAGAACTCGGCGGGCACAGAGGCCGGCAAGCCCATCGCATTGCGCAAGTCGGCCTTATGTGTGTGGATGTCCATCACGGCAACTGACGCTGCCTCGCCAGCGGGCGACGACAGGAAGCCCTCTCCGGGGTTGCGGGCACCGGCAGCGTCGGATCGACACTCTCGCCGGCAGCGAGCTGCGAGCTGCGATCGTGTGCCACCCGATACGCCTCACCGAGATCAATAGTCATGCGGGTCAGCGTAGAACGGTGCCGTAGTCTTGGCCAGATGCCGGACGAAGTCTCGCCCACGCCCACGCCCACGCCAACGGCACAACGGCCCGCCACTCGCGCCATCACGGCCGGACGCGGGCACAGCGGCCGCTCACTCGCCCCTGCACTGTGGGCCAGCAGCGTGTGGGAATCCCCCGACATGCACGAAGCGCGGCGGCGCGCCACCGGGGTTCGCTCGGCCGAGTTCTACGGTCGCTACTCCAACCCCACCGTCGCCTCCTTCGAGGATGCCGTCGCCGCGCTCGAAGGCGCCGAGTCGTCGCTCGCCTTCGCCAGTGGCATGGGTGCCATCAGCACCATCGTGCTCGCACTGTGCGGTCAGGGCAGCCACATCGTGGCCCAGCGCCAGCTGTACTCGGCCACCCTCGCGTTCCTGCAGGGGCCGTGCGCCCGCTTCGGTATCGAGGTCACGTTCGTCGATGGCACCGAGCCCGGCGCCTTCGCCGCGGCGGTGAAGCCGGGGCGCACGATGCTGGTCATCGCCGAGACCCCCTCGAACCCGCTACTCGAACTGGTTGATCTCGACGAGTTGGGCGCGCTGCGCGGCCCCATCACGCTGGTCGATTCCACGTTTGCCACGCCGCTCGGCCAACAACCGTTGGCGCACGGCGTGCACCTGTCGCTGCACTCCGCCACCAAGGGCATAGCCGGCCACAACGATGCCACCCTCGGCGTGGTCAGCGGCGAGAGCGACCTCCTCAACGAGGTCTGGAGCTACAGCGTGTTGCACGGTGCCACGCCGTCGCCGTTCGATGCGCTCAATGCGTTGCGCGGCATCCGCACACTCAGCGTTCGAACCAATCATCAGTCGGCCAGTGCGCTGCATCTCGCCGAAGAGCTGCAGCGCCATCCGGCAGTCGCCGCTGTGCACTATCCGGGTCTCTCCACCCACCCGCAGCACGATCTGGCCAAGCGGCAGATGCGCCAGTTCGGCACGGTGCTGGCTATCGATCTCGCAGGCGGCATCACGGCCGTTGAGCACCTGCTCAGCAACGTCACACTGGTTCGCGTGGCGACGTCGTTGGGCGGCCCCGAGACGCTGGCGTGCCACCCGCGCACTACCACTCACGCCAGCCTCACCGATGAGGAAGCCGCCCAGCAGGGCGTATCCGGTGGCCTGCTGCGGTTGTCCGTCGGTCTGGAAGACCCGTCGGATCTCCTCGCCGACCTGCTCACCGCACTGCCCGCCTGACAGACACCGCTGGACACCACGTTGGCTCGCATTCTGCTCCTCCATGGGCTCGGCGGTACCGGGGCCACGATGCAATCGCTGGTCGACGGCCTCAACGCACTTGACCACGTTACCCATGCCCCCACCCTGCCTGGCCACGGCATGGTGGCGGACGCGTTGGAGACCGTCGGCTGGGCGGACTGGATACGCGCCGCGCGAGAGTGGCCCGCGGAGGTGATCGTCGGCCAGTCGATGGGTGCCTCGCTCGCACTGGCTCTCGCCGCAGCGAGCGACTGCCGGGCCGTGGTGGCGATCAACCCGCCGGCACCCGACCCCGATGCCGTCGACGGACTCGAGTGGCGCCAGTCACGCGGCCATGACTGGGTCGACGGACCACCGCTTGCAGACGGCGAGATTGGCTACACACGTCTACCCATCACAGCGCTCCTCGCGATGGCGGCCGGCGTGCTCGCCACTGACCTCGGCTTGGTGACGTGCCCGGTACTGCTCGTCACCAGTGCGCTGGACGAGGTGGTCGACCCGGCCGGAGCAGAGCTCATTGCCACCGGCCTGGGCGGACTCGTCACTCGGATGACGCTGCGCAACAGCGGCCACGTTGCAACGCTCGGCCCGGACCTTGACCAACTGCTGGACGCCATCAACGGGTTCATCGAGCGTGGAGAGTCCTGATCGGAGCTGGCTGGCCGGCACCCAACCTTTGATGTGCTCAGCGACAACTTGTCGTGCATCCAGCGCAACACATCTTGTCGCTGGGCAGATTGAAATGGTGCAATCCAGTCACCGGACGTTGGAAGTCGTCAGCTGCTCCTCACGCCCGTCAGCACAGCAGCACAGCAGCACAGCTCAGTGATAGAAGGGATTCTCGCCGGACGTGTGATCCGTGAGATCGCGCACGCGCTCGATAGCGGGCAACGCTTCGACAATCATCGTCTGCACGCCTTCCAGCATCGTCATGCGGCTCATCGAGCAGCCGTGACAGCCGCCGCCCATGGTGAGGTAGGCCGTGCCTTCGTTGTCGTGGCCGACGTAGGTGACGAACCCACCATGGGCCGCCAGTGCCGGGTTGACCTCGGCAGTGACGATGGCCTCTACCTCGGCGCTGAGCGCATCGTCGGCAATCAGGCCTTCGATGGCCGGCGCCTGCGGCTTGTTGGGGTTGCGAATGATAAGGCCGGCGGACGACGAGTGGTCGAGCGTGCCGCCTTCCAGTAGCTCGCGACTGGCGGCTGGGACGATGACCTTCAGCGTGGTGGTGACACCCGCATCGCTGGTACCTGTGTGCGTGCGCACCTCGTCGGTGAACGCGGCCTTGGTGACCACGTCGAAGCTGAGGTCGTACTTGAAGTCCTCGCCGGGCGCGCTGATGATCTCCAGACGCAGGCCAAGTCGATCGGCGTCGGGTTCGGTGTCGCGCAGCGCGGCAAGCTCGACCAGCGCCGTCGGCGTGATCGTGATGATGGAACTGGTGACTTCAGCGGCAAGGGGGCTAGCGGCGAGGGGACTCACATCTCAAACGTTATCTGCCAGCCAGGCCGATGATCTCGCGTCGGAAGGGAGTAACACCGATCTCCAGGTCAGGCGATTGCAACGACTCTGCGTACAACCGCCCGCTGTACACCGCTTCCGCGATGGTGCCTGGGTTGTACGCATCACCGATGGCCTGCACGTTGATCACTCCTGCTGCCAGTAGCTGCTGTACCAGCGGCGCGAACGGCTCGCGAAACGTGACCGAGACGACGGCATCGCACGCGAGTGAATGCTCGTGACCGGTGTAGGTGCACGCCAGGCGCGCCGTATCTCCATCGTGTCCGAGGACGGTCGTGTCGGTGAGTATCGTGACGCCGGCAGCGACCAAACGGCGATGGATCTTGTGCTGCTCCATCGTGTTCACCGTCCAGGCCGACACCTTCGATTCCGGCGTGACGATCGTGACCTGGAAGCCCTCACCGGCCAGCATCTCGGCCAACACTCCGCCGATGTAGAACAGCTCGTCGTCGTAGATCACCACTCGCTTTCCAGCAGGTCGCCGGCCGGCCAGCAGGTCATCCGGAGTCAGCGCGCCGGCGAAGACGCCCGCGGCGTGGAAGCGGCCAAGGCCATCCGCCCGCCACGTTGCCCCAGTAGCGACCGCGACGTGGGTGAAGTCGTAGCCCGAAATCTCCTCAGCTGCCATCGGGCTCTCCAGCGTGACCAACACGTTGTCCAGCTTCTCCAGCTGCAACACGCGATGGTCTCGAACACGACCCCACTCGACCAGCCCCGGTAACCCGGCCTCGCGCACGACGCGACCACCAAGCGTTCGCGAGGCTTCCGCCAGCACCACTTCGTAGCCACGACGACCAAGCCACATCGCCGCCTCCAGGCCCGCTGGCCCTGCCCCCACCACGAGCACCTTTGCCGCGGCCGCGTCGGCCGGTTTGGGAGCTATCCGTTCCGGATGCCATCCACGACGCCACTCCTCGCCCATCGACGAGTTCTGTGTGCAGCGGATGGGCACGCTCAGCCAGTCGCCGCTGACGCAGATGTTGCAGCCGATGCATTCGCGGATGTCGTCAACGCGACCCTCTGCAATTTTGTTCGGCAGGAACGGATCTGCGATCGAGGGACGCGCTGCACCGATGAAATCGGTGATGCCCTGATTGACGAGGCGCACCATCGTGTCGGGCGACGTGTAGCGACCGACGATGACAACCGGCTTGGTGGTGAGCTGCTTGAAGCCGTGCACGAACGGCTCGCTATAACCCTCCTGCTCGAAGCGCGAGGTGCTGCTGTCGAAGTCCCACTCGCCCACCATCAGGTCCCACAGGTCTGGCAGCTCGCCAATCAGGCCAAACACTTCCTCCATCTCCGCACGACCGAGGCCTACGGCGCGACCCTGCCCGTCCACCCCCAGCAGCTCGTCGACCACAATCCGACACGCCACCGCCGCACGACCGGCGCACAGTTCCAAAGTGTCTTCCAAGACCTCGCGCAGCAACCGAACACGATTCTCCAGCGAGCCACCGTATTCATCGGTGCGTGCGTTGAAACGCGGCGATAGGAACTGCTGGAACACCGTCAGGCCGTGCGCGGCGTACACGTACACCAGGTCATAGCCAGCCTCCAGCGAACGACGCACCGCCGCACGATGCCACTCGCGGAGATCGGCGATGTCGGCCAGGGTCATCTCGCGCCCCACTGACGGCGTGCCGGAGGTGACCGGACGCACCGACGGACCCAGGGCCGGTACCCGCGAATACGTGTTCGGCGCATTCAGCCCGCTGTGCACCAACTCGATGCCGGCGAGGCTCCCGTGCGCGTGCACCCGTTCCACGGTCAGCCGGTGCGCGGGGATGTCCATGTCGTCCCACAGACGCCCTTCGACGGCACCGTCGAGTGCCGAGGTGTGGTGAATCTCGACCTCCTCGGTGCACACCACTGCCCAGCCGCCCTCCGCCTTCACCCCACGCATTTCCGCCAGCGACGACGGGTGGCGATGACCCATACCGTTGCAGTGCGGCACCTGGAAAAACCGGTTGCGAGCGGTGACGGGGCCGATGTGAACGGGTTGGAACAGGACGTCGTAGCGAGGTTCACGCATCTCCCCTGATTAGCACGCCGCGATGTGTCACAGGGCAGGGCGCGGCGGTTTGAGTGCCGGCAAGTGCCACAATCGAGGAATGCGCTTTTCTCGCACCTTGCCATTCCTCGTCATCGTCGCGGCGCTGGTCGCTGCCTGCAGCGACGGCGGCACCGATGCCACCGCCAGCACCCCACCCGCAACCATCGAGGTCTCCACCCTGCCCGCGGCCACCACCACCGACCCGCCGGCCACCACCACTTCGACCACGGACGCGGCCACCACCACGACTGAAGTGCCCAAGCCGGTCTACCCACTCACCGGTTTGCCGGTCGATGAATCGAACCCGCTGTCGGCGCTGCGAGTCGCAGTCGTCGCCAAGGTCGGCAATTACGACGCTCACCCTCAGTGGGGCTCGAACTCAGCTGACATCGTCTACGAAGAGATCATCAACGCGAACATTTCACGCTTCGCGTTCGTATTCCAGAGCCAATCCGTTGATCGGGTCGGGCCAATCCGCTCCGGCCGACGCCAGGACGTCGACCTGTTCGGTTCCTTCAACGCACCGATTTTCGCCTGGGCGGGCGGCAACGGCACCGTCACCGCAGAGGTCAACAACAGCGATCTGATCAACCTCAACGAAAGCCAGTGCGGTGGATCGTGCTTCCGAACCAATGACGACCGCCCCCGCGAGTTCACGCTCTTCTTCAACATCAACAAGGTGTGGGACGTGGCCGCAGGCCGGGGTGGTGTGCCCCCGCAGCAGTTCCAGTACCGCAAGGCCGATGCGCCGGCGGCTGGCGAGGCCTCCGACGGCGTGGCGCTGAAGATGGACACCTACGACATCGACTGGACGTGGAACGCAACGACTGGCTTGTACGAGCGCAACCAGAACGGCAAGCCGGACAAGGACAAGTCTGGCGACCAGATGACGACCAACAACGTCGTTGTGTTATCGATGGTCTACCTACCGGGCATCTCCGGCAGCCCCGATGCACAGAGCACCGGCACCGGCGACGCGTGGGTGTTCAGCGGTGGCACCAAGATCCACGGCACCTGGACTCGCGCCGACCGGCTGCAGGTGTTCACGCTCACCGCTGACGATGGCACACCAATCCTGCTCACTCCCGGGCGCACATTCATCGAGCTCCCCCGCTCGCAGTTCGGCAACGTCTCACCCAAGTAGCCCCTACACAGGCCCAACCCATCGTTGTTCGTAGAGGCTGTCGGATCTTGATCTGGGGTTGTGTGCCGGCAGCCGTTGACACAAAGATGGGGCGTCAGCGGCTGCCGCCGCCGTCGACTTCGATTCGTTGGCCGGTGACATAGCCAGACCCTTGGCTACACAACCACAGCACCACATTGGCAACGTCGGCCGGCTGGCAGACGCGTCCGAATGGCGACGCCGCGTCCATCGAACGCAGGTCCTCCATCGCGCGATTACCCGTGAACGCTCGAGCGAGACGTAGACCCATGTCGGTTTCCACCAGTCCCGGCGCAACCACGTTGACGTGGATGCCATACGGGCGCTCTTCCTTCGCGAGCGTGAATGCAAGGGCTTCCATTGCCGCCTTGCCCATGTTGTACGGAGCACCGTTGGCCGAGTGATGGTTGGTGGCCACCGACGAGACCATCACGATGTCGGCACGGCCACGAGTACGCATGGACGGCAACGCTTCGCGGGCAAGGTGATGCGGGCCGAAGGCGTGGGTGGCGACGACACGAATCAACTCCTCCGGGTCGGTGTCGGCTACGGCACGGCCCCGTGATGCGATTCCGGCGTTGCAGACCAGGATGTCGATACCGCCGAAGTCGGCCACTACTGCGGCAGCAAGGGTGGCGCAATCGGCTGCGTCATCCACTGAACCGGCGTACGCCCGCGCGCTGCCACCTGCCGCCTCGATCGAAGCCACCGTCTCGGCGGCCGCCGCTGCGTCCTTGCGATAGTTGACGGCCAAGATCGCGCCGTGTGCTGCCAGCAGCTCGCTGATGGCGCGGCCGATGCCGCGACCGCCACCGGTGACAATGGCGACGCGTCCGGCAAGTTCATCGAGATTCCCCATGGGGCCAGTCTCACGCGTTCTCCCACCATGGTCGTGGTTGGAGCGTTGCGACCTACGACTGCTCGGGCGCCTGCGTTGCCGCGCCCACAAATGGCAGCGTGCCACGCCGATGGAGACATGTGCGCCGTATCTCGAATTCGAGGGACTGTGCGACCGCAAGCAGCAGTACGAGGTCCGCTCTCCCAGCCTGGCGCTGATCAAGGCGTACTTCAGCCCGGCCGGCACGCGGTTGAACCTGCGTTCCGACACCGGCGGCGTTCGCTTCCGCCGCCGCCTCAGCCACCTGATCGCCGCCGAACAGGCCTGAACCGTTCGGGAACGACCCGCCCCGGCGCAGCGTCGGTAAGGTGGCCGTCGTGCAAGACGGAAGCCGTAAGGCCATCATCGCCGCCTTCTTCGCCAACCTTGGTATTGCCATTGCGAAGTTCGTCGGGTTCATTCTCACCGGGTCGGCCGGCATGCTGGCCGAGGCGGGGCACAGTGTTGCCGACACCGGCAACCAGGGTTTGCTGATGTTCGGGTCCAAGCGCGGCAAGCGCCCCGCCGACCACGCGCACCCGTTCGGCTATGGGCCGGAGCGGTACTTTTGGTCGTTCATCGTCGCTCTCGTCCTGTTCAGCATGGGCGGACTGTTCGCGCTCTACGAAGGCATCCAAAAGCTGGGCAACCCGCACGAGATCGAGAGCGCGTACATCGCTTACGCGATTCTCGGCATCTCCATCGCGCTCGAAACCTTCTCGCTGGCCACGGCGGTCAAGGAGGCGAACCACGTGCGCCACGGTCGCTCATGGTGGAAGTTCATCCGCACCTCGAAGGCACCCGAGCTACCGGTGGTGCTCTTGGAGGACGTTGGCGCCGAGATCGGTCTGCTCTTCGCACTGAGTGGTCTCACGCTGGCCGAGGTCACCGGCAACGCCCGGTGGGATGCCGTCGGGTCGATTGCAATCGGGCTGCTGCTCGTCGCGATCGCGATCATCCTCGCGGTGGAGATGAAGGGGCTGCTGATTGGCGAAGCTGCCACTGACGAGGATCTCGATGCCATCAAGACCGCGCTGTCCGGCGCCGACAAGGTGAACGGCATCATCCACATGCGCACCATGCATCTCGGCCCCGACCAGCTGCTCGTCGCCGCCAAGCTCGACTTTGCCCCCACACTGACGGTTGCCGAACTCGCGACCGCAATCGATGCTGCCGAGGCCCACTTGCGCGCCGCTGTGCCGATTGCGACGACGATCTACATCGAGCCCGACATCATGCGCCAGCCCACGACCAAGCCCGCCGAGTGAGCGAGGAAACCGGCCTCCTCGTCGACGACTCGCCGCCCGACCCATCACAGCGGCGACTCCGCAAGCCGGAAGGACGCGCTCTTGGGTTGACGGCCCTGGTCGCCGTGATCCTGTTATTCAGTGCCGGCTCCACGCTGGTCAGGCTGGCGGAGACGCCGGGCGTTGCGGTCGCCTTTTGGCGGATGATCCTGTGTTCGTTCATCTGGATCGGCATCCTGCGCGTCACCGAGCGACGCTGGCTGAGCTGGGCCGACCTTCGCCCGGCCCTCATTCCCGGCATTGCGTTCGGCCTCAACATCACCTTCTTCTTCACCGGTGTCACCAAGACCACGATCGCCTCCGCCGAATTCACGGGGGCGCTGACACCGTTGCTGGTGGTGCCATTGGGCGCATGGCTGTTCCATGAGCGCCTCCGCATCGGCGACCTGGCCTTCGGCCTCATCTCGCTCATCGGCCTCGCCATCGTGCTGTTCTTCGCCCCAGCCAATGGCGAGTTCTCGTGGGTGGGCGTCGCCTGGATCACTGGCGCACTGTGCCTCTGGTCCGTCTACCTACTCACCAGCCGCCGGCTTCGGCAGGGCCGCTCGGTGGCCGCTGTCATGGCCGCAATCACCCCGATTGCCGCTGTGGTCACACTGCCGCTAGGGCTGTTCATCTTCCCCGGCAGCCTCTCGCAGATCACGTGGCGTTCGGTGCTGTTCATTGTGATCCTGGCCGTGCTCACGGGTACCGCGGCGCATGGGCTGATGGTGTTTGCTCAAAAGTCGGTTCCTGTCGGAGTCATCAGCATGATGCAGGTCTCGCAACCAGCGCTCGCTGTGATGTGGTCAGTCATCTTCCTGGGCAGCACGGTGCGGCCCATCCAGATCGGCGGAATGGCGCTGGTGATCATCGGTCTTGCGATGGTGACGATCCAGACGCGGCGATCGCGCGAGTAACACCGGCACGCGTCCTGGCGGGAACAGTTACACTCACCAACCGAAACGGGGAGCTCGCGGATCGTGGGCTGAGAGGGTGCGCGCCGCACCGACCCGAGAACCTGATCTGGGTAATGCCAGCGGAGGGATGTACATGGTGCAAGCAGTGGTGGTCATTGGAGGCGGTGCCCTCTCGGCGCGCGCACTCGATGCCGTCCGTGCTGACGCCATGGTCATCGCCGCCGACAGCGGGCTGGACCACGCAGTCGCCGCCGGGCTGCGGCCGGCAGTGCTGGTGGGCGATTTGGACAGCATCAGCGCGTCGGGTCGCATGTGGGCCTACGCCCGCGGCGTCGAGATTCATGAGCACCCGATGGACAAGGACGCCACCGACACCGAGATCGCAATCTCCCGCGCGTTGGAGGTGCCCGATGTTCGCCAGCTGTTGGTCATCGGCGGCGTCGACGAGTCGGGCGAGCGACGCTTGGATCACCAGCTGGCCACCATTCTCGCGCTCGGTCATCAGTCACTTGCGAAGCTGGGCTCGGTGCGAGCAGTTCTGGGTGACACCGGGTTCTCGATGCTGCATCCCGGTCGCCACAGCGTGCTCGATGTCGAGCCCGGCCAATTGTTCTCGCTGCTTGCACTCCACGGAGTGTGCAGCGGAGTCACCGTGACCGGCGCCCGTTGGCCGCTGGACGACGCCGCGTTCATCGGCACCGAGGCCCGCGGCGTCAGCAATGAAGCAAGTGACCGTACCGAGGTGCTGGTCACCGTCGGAGTGCTGACGGTAGTCGTCCCGTGAGTCGCCATTCCATGAGTTTTTCTGCCACGACGCACTCTTCACGAAAGACAGGTTCTATGAAAAAGCTTTTCCTCACCGGCCTCGCTGGCGCACTCGCCCTTGCCGCATGCGGCGAGGGCAATTCGTCGTCCAACACTCCGGCCGCCATCACGTTGGTCGCCTACGACTCGTTCCCCACCAAGGACACACCACTGAACACTGCGCTCGCCGCGTTCACTGCCGATACGGGAATCGTGGTCAACATCGTCACCGCCGGCGATGCCGGCACGATGGTCACCAAGGCGGTACTGACGGCGGGCAACCCTGAAGGCGATGTGATGTGGGGGGTGGACAACACGCTGCTCTCCGCCGCCACCGACGGCAAGGTCTTTGCCGGCAAGCCCACGGAAGTCGACTTCGGTGACGTGTGCGTCAACTACGACATTGCCTGGTTCGCCGACCACAGTGTGCAGCCGCCGACGACGATGGACGACCTTTTGCTCCCGACGTACAAGGACCTCTTGGTGGTGGAAAACCCGGCGACCTCCTCACCTGGGCTCGCCTTCTTGATGGCTACCATCGCCCACACTGGCGAGGATGCATGGCAGCAGTACTGGAAGGACCTGCGCGCCAACGGCGTTGAGGTGGTCGACTCGTGGGACAGCGCGTACTACGAGCGCTTCAGCGGTGCCGCTGGTAGCGCCGGCGACAAGCCGCTGGTTGTCAGCTACGGCAGTAGCCCGCCGGCCGAAGTCGTGTTCGCCGATCCGCCGCGCGACGATGCACCGACCGGCGTGGTCGGGTCGACATGCTTTCGTCAGATCGAATACGCCGGCGTACTCCGCGGTACCAAGCACCCTGACGAAGCCGCACAGCTGACGGCGTTTTTGCTGAGTGAGCCGTTCCAGAAGGAGCTGCCGCTCACGCTGTTCGTCTACCCGGCAAATCCTTCGGTGGCGCTACCCGACGTTTTCACCAAGTTCGCAGTGGTGCCCACCAACCCGTTCACGTTCGACCCCGCGACCATCGCCGCCAACCGCCAAAAGTGGCAGGACCAGTGGACCGAAATCGTGCTGCGCTAAACCGGCGGCCCGGTTGGCTGGTGCCCGCGCTCGCTGCTGCGCCAGTGGTCGGACTCGCACTGTTCTACATGTGGCCGTTGGCAACGCTGCTCGGGCGTGTCGTGCAGCCAGGCTCGGTCAGCGACGCGTTGAGGGCGCCGGGACTCAGCCATGTGCTGTGGTTCACGCTCTGGCAGGCGCTCGT
>JAYUCY010000007.1:0-2373 GCA_043740085.1 Ilumatobacteraceae bacterium | reverse complement strand
GTATGGCGGCGTGACGTGATCGACCTGATCGCGGGCATTCACCCCGACCTCGTGATCATGTCGTCGTTTCGTTACAAGCAGGTGGGTGCTGCGGCCGGTCGCAACCCTGATGTTGTATGGCAGGAAGGCCTCGACCTCACCGTCTCCAAGGTGCGCCCGCTGACCACACACCTGATGTTGCTGGGCGATAGTGCCACGCCACAGGAGGACATTCCCACTTGCGTGGCAAGCAACCTGTCCAGCGTGAGCAGGTGTATGTCGTCGCGTGACAACGCGGTGCGTCCCGGCCGGCTTGCAGTGGAGCGCGAGGTGGCGCTGAAGTACGACGCCGACTTCATTCCCACCAGCGACTGGATGTGTACAGATACCGCATGCCCGGTGGTGGTCGGCAACGTACTGATGTACCGCGACAGCAGCCATATCACGGCCACCGCTTCCGAATTTCTGTCGCCGTTCATCGAGACCGCCGTGAAGTCAGTTCTCGGCTGACTGCTCACTCGCATTTCACGGGCTGCTCTCAGCATGGACGGCCGCGGTGCGGGATACTTGCGGGTGCGGCGACTTCGCCGATGTGAACGATGGAGCACAACGATGACTCGCAAGCTGGTTCTCTTCGCAGCGCTCGCAACTGCGGCGGTCTTCGCGGTCGCCGGTACCGCGCTGGCGCAAGGTCCCGGTCCCGTAGTGGGTGGCGATCGCGACGAACACCCGTTGTACGGAATCCTGCTCATGATCGCCATTGCCGGCGCAGCGATCATCGGTACATGGTTCTTGATCCGCCGTCGCCCGGCCGTCGCAGTTGCGGGCGCTGTATCCGTTCCGCTCACTCCGCCGTCGCCGCCGGTCGCTCACGCTGATGGTGAGCCCGCAGCGCAATAGGGTGTGGCGATGACTCGCCCTTGCAAGATCGGTGTCCAGCTTCCCGAGGTTGAACGGTTCGTGCCGTGGCCGGAGCTGATCGGGATGGCACAAGCGGCGGAGGCCGTCGGGTTCGACTCGATCTGGCTGGGCGACCATCTGCTCTACGACCTGCCCGACGGCACTGCCCGCGGACCGTGGGAAGTGTTCACGTCCATGGCGGCATTGGCAGCGGCGACGACTCGTGTACAGATTGGCTCGCTCGTTGCATCGTTGGGGTTTCACGAGCCGGCGATGCTGGCCAAGATGGCGGCGACCGTGGACGCAATCTCCGGCGGCCGGCTGATCCTTGGCGTCGGCGCCGGCTGGAACCAGCGCGAGTACAACGCCTTCGGGATTGCCTACGACCACCGCGTCGACCGCTTCGAGGAAGCGTTTGGGCTAGTGCGTCGACTGCTGGCCGGCGAGATCGTCACGCACACTGGCACGTACTACACGCTCGATCGCTGCCTGGTCGACCCGCCTCCGGCGCGGCCGGGCGGCCCGCTGCTGATGCTTGGCTCGAATAGCCCGCGGATGCTGTCCATCGGCCTGCCGCACGTGGACCAGTGGAATGTGTGGTGGGCGCTCTACGGGAACACGCCGGAAGGCTTTGCAGCGGTGGTTGCCGACGTTCGAGGGCGTACTACGGCCGTAGGTCGCGACCCCGACGAGGTGGAGGCGACGGCGTGCGTGTACGTGCAACTGCCCGGGGGCGCGGGCCGAGCGATGGGCGACCCGGCGATGACGAAGATGCAGCCCCTGGCCGGTTCGGCCGAGCAGTTGGCGGAGCACCTGTCCGCATTCGCCGCCGCGGGCGCGGCCCATTTGCAACTGGTTGCCGACCCGATCACGCAGGAGTCGATCGAGTGGCTGGGCCAGGTGTTGGCCCTACTCGACGCCTAGCCGCGACCCGTACTACACAGCGTTGGGCAAGGTGACGTCGAGCAGTTGCAGGTCCGGCGTCGGCTCACTGAGCGTGTGCGGCGTGTGCGCGGGCATCACGAATGAATCGCCCTCACCCAGTCGTACCGGAGCGTCGTCGGCTCGCTGCAAGGTGATGCCGCCGTCGAGGACGAACTGAAACACGAACTCCGCATCGTGCTGAGTCGTGACGGATGCGGGCGATCCCAGCGGTCGAACGACGCGCACGCCGGCGACCCCGTCCATCGCCGCGCCGATGCCGGTGTCGCGGTACTCGTAGCCATCGAGACGCCATGGCGCCCACGTGGCCGTAGCAGCCTGGTGGAAGACGAATCGGTGACCGTCGGGACCGTAGCCGCGATCGGGAAGCGTGAGGCCGGTGGGCAACGTTGTCGCCGGGTCGCCCCAGGTCTCGTGCTCGGCGGGGCAGCCGATCTCTATCACTTGCATACGGTCGCTGGCTTCCAACACGCGGTGGCGAATGGTGGAGGGCTGCAGGAAGCAATCGCCCTCCTGCAGCAACATGACCTCGCCCTGGTCTTCGTAGGCCAC
>JAYUCY010000006.1:0-13212 GCA_043740085.1 Ilumatobacteraceae bacterium | reverse complement strand
GTACCTTTGCTCGCTCTGCGAGCGAAAGTGCACAAACGCGACGGGTCTGCTGCCATTAGGCCGCCGAGGCGTGGAGAAGGCCATAGACGATGCCCTCTTCCAACGCCCGCCACGACGCTTCGATGATGTTGCCGCTGACGCCGATGGTCGTCCAGCTGCGCTTGCCGTTGGTGAAGTCGATGAGTACTCGGGTCACCGCCCCGGTCGCAGTGGCGCCGTCGAGAATGCGCACCTTGTAGTCGGTGAGGTGCACCTTGTCCAGCTGCGGGAAGGCCGTGCGTAACGCGGTGCGCAACGCGATGTCGATGGCGTTCACAGGGCCATTGCCTTCCGCGGTGTGGACATGCCGCACGGCAGTTTCACCCTCCCCCACCCACACCTTGACGGTCGCCTCAGTGGTGAACTCGCCGTTGGGCAGCTCGTCGGTGATGACGCGCATGCTCTCGACACGAAAAGTCGTTTGCTCCCAGCCGGCGGCGCGGCGCATCAGCAGTTCGAGCGAGGCGTCGGCGGCCTCGAAGTGGTAGCCCTCATGCTCGAGTCGCTTGAGATCGTCGACCACCTGGTTGACGGCGGGCCCGTCCAACGGCAAGCCCAGTTCTTCGGCCTTGATCTGGATCGTGGCGCGGCCAGCCATTTCGCTGACCACGAAGCGGGTGCCGTTGCCAACCAGTACGGGGTCAATGTGCTCGTAGGCGTCCTTGGCTCGCTTGATGGCGCTGACGTGCAGGCCGGCCTTGTGCGCAAACGCGGATGATCCGACGTATGGCGCCTGTGGGTTCAGCGGGCGATTGAGGACTTCGGCAACATGGTTGCTGACTGCAGTGAGCCGCTCGATGCGGCCTTCCGGCAGGCACTGCACGCCCAACTTCAGCTGCAGGTTGGGGATGACCGTGGTGAGGTTGCAGTTGCCAGTGCGCTCGCCGAGCCCATTGAGCGTGCCCTGCACATGTCGGCCGCCCGCGCGCACCGCGGCCATCGAGTTGGCGACCGCGCAGCCGGTGTCGTCGTGGCAGTGGATGCCGATGATGACGTCGTTGCCAACGTGGCGATACACGGCACCAACGATGCTCTCCACTTCGTGGGGCAGCGAGCCCCCGTTGGTGTCGCAGAGCACCACGTGACTGGCGCCCTTGACAACCGCAGCCTCCAGGGCACGCAGCGCGAACTCGGGGTTGTGCTTGTAGCCGTCGAAGAAGTGCTCCATGTCCACCATCACCATGCGCCCGGCGCCGTGCAGATGGGCCACCGAGTCGGCGATCATTGCCTCGCCTTCCTCCAGGGTGGTTTGGAGTGCCTCGAGCACGTGGTAGTCCCAGCTCTTGGCGACGATGCACACGGCCGACGTGTTGGCGTCGAGCAGGTTCTGCAGCGTGGCATCGTCATCGACCTTGCCGCGTGGGCGGCGGGTACTGCCGAACGCGACCAGCGTGGAGGTGGAGAGTGTCAGCTCGGTGGCGGCACGTGCGAAGAACTCGATGTCCTTCGGGTTGGCGCCTGGCCAGCCGCCTTCGATGAAGTGCACCCCGAGGTAGTCGAGTTGCTCGGCGATGCGCAGCTTGTCGTCGACGGTCGCCGACACACCCTCCACCTGCATGCCGTCGCGCAACGTTGTGTCGAACACCTCGACCACTTGCAGTTTCGAATTCATGGAAGGCCCTTCTTGGTAACGACTGTTCGTCGCGGCTTGGTAACGACTGTTCGTCGCGGCTCGATGGTGGGTGGAGAAATGAAAGAGCCGCCCCAGGGGGCGGCTGGTGTGCGCACATCGGCATCGGGGCCGACGTGCGCTAGCGAATGGTAATGATCGCAGCGGCGACGCCCGAGGGCGAACGGAGTGCTGCGAGCGACGACATGGCCGTCATTCAAGCCCGTATTCGAGTCTGCGTCAACGTCGAACCCGTGTTGCGGAGCGCTCTCCTGTGTACAACCTGTGTGCGAACAGTGGATGAACAAGAAAGTTCTGTGTGTAACCCCCTTTCCCTGCGGATAACCCTGTGAGGATAGAAAATACCTCTTGACCAGCGGAAACGTGGGGTGCAAAGTGATCCTCGTACCGGACAGCGCACGCCAACCGGAACCCGAGGAACGGTGCCGCAAGTCGAGTCAGCCAGCAATGGCGGTCACGAGGAGCGGAGGGCCAACCGGGTTCACGAGGTGGAAGCGGGGACGGTAGGAGAGTGATCTTGACGCCAGGCAGCAAACCTTCGGGCAAGCGGTCGGGCGGCTGGGGAAGCGGTACCGGGCAACCGGGAAGGCAGAACCGGCGGTCGAGGCGAAGGAAGCGGCAGCTGGGCAACCGGCGGCAGCGGAAAGCGCAACGGCTTCACTGCTGAGGACGGAACCGGGCAACCGGGGAAGAAGACGGCAAAAGCGGATCACCCGCCGAAGCGCAAGCTCCGACGGGTGATGACATTGGTCGAGACGGAGGCTAACGCCCGAGGAACGATCGGTGGTGGATCACCCTCCGACCCAGGAGTCGCCCTGGGCGGCGCGCAGGCTTCGGCCAGCAGCGCAGCCCGGGGCGCTTCGCTTTTTCCGCCCGAAACGCCGTCCGCCGAAACGCCGCCCGCCGAAACGCCGCCCGCCGAATGCCAAGGGCCGTCCGCCGAGCGCCACGCCAATTGGCACCCTCATCCGCCCAAGGGCGGGTAACCCTGCCAGAAACGACACCCTTACTCGCCCATGGGCGGCGGACCATGTCACCAAGCGCGCACGCGACCAATGCGAGTGCCACGCCGTCGGTACGAGTGCCACGCAACCAGTGCGAGTACCAGCCCGCCATGCGAGTGGGTACTCGTACCACGGGGTGCGAGTACCCACTCGGAGCTACTGTCGGCGGGATGAGCGAACCTCGGCGCGAAGTCTCCGCCAGCTACCAGCAGCAACTCGACCAGGGCTACAACTTCGGTAGCGTCCGCACGTTCGGCCAGCGACCGCTGCTCACCTCTCCCGCCGAGCTGGACGAGTGGCAGCCCGATGTTGCTGTCGTCGGCGCACCGTTCGACCTGGGCACAACCAACCGGCCAGGCGCACGCTTCGGCCCACGCGCGCTGCGCGCCGATGCGTACCAATCCGGCACCTACCACCTCGGGCTCGGGTTGGAGATGTACGACTGGATGGAAGTCGTCGACTACGGCGACGCTGCCTGCCCAAACGGCCTGGTCGATGAAAGCCTCGCGAACATTCGGGCGAGAGTCCACGAGGTCGCCAGCCGCAAGATCGTGCCGTTCGTCATGGGTGGCGATCACACCATCACGTGGCCCTCGGCAACCGCAGTCGCCGACGTGTACGGATACGGCAACGTCGGCATGGTGCACTTCGACGCGCACGCCGACACCGCCGACAACTGCGATGGCAACCTGGCTAGCCACGGTACGCCTATGCGCCGGCTGATCGAGAGCGGCGCCATACCTGGGAAGAACTTCATCCAGATCGGCCTGCGCAGCTACTGGCCACCGGAGGAAACCTGGAACTGGATGGCCGAGCAGGGCATGCGCTGGCACCTGATGGACGAAATCTGGGAACGCGGCTTTCGGGCCGTGATGGCCGACGCGGTGGCCGAGGCGCTGGACGGCCCCGAGTACCTGTACATCTCGGTCGACATCGATTCGCTCGACCCGGCATACGCGCCGGCCACCGGCACGCCCGAACCCGGTGGCATCATCGCCGCCGATCTCATGCGCATCATTCGCGAGCTGGGATACCGCCACAAGGTGGTGGCTATGGATGTCGTGGAGGTCGCGCCCGCCTACGACCAGGCCGATGTCACCATCAACGTCGCCCACCGCCTGTTCACCGAATGCCTCGCCGGCATGGGCGCCAAGCGCCGCGACGCCGCCGGCACCCCCAGGGGCCGCCCAGCCAGGTAGTTGGGGCTGGCCGACGGCTGGTTGACTTCCCGCAGGTCGTTGCACACGTTGGAGCGCTCTGGGCGGTTGGCCGCGCTGACGAGCCATGACGTGCTGTTCGCCGTCGATCGTCAACCGCACAGCACGCCGACCGCCGGGATCGCAGGCTGCAATCCACCACTACACCATCTGTCCGAATCGGCTGAAAGGACCAGGGCTACCAGCTGACAGTTTGCCCGCTGACTAGTTGTACCCGGCCGGGTACAACTAGACGGCCAGCTCGCACCAGTGCGAGTACTTCGCTTCCTGGCCGCGCACGGTGCGGGCGTAGACATCGGCAATCGACTTCGTCATCGGGCCAGGGCACGGCACCTTGCGATCGTCGACCGAGTTCACCGAGCTGACCTCGGCGGCGGTACCGCAGACGAAGATCTCCTCGGCGATGTACAGGTCGCTGCGGGCAATGTTGTCCACTCGCACCTCATAGCCGAGGTCGTTGGCAATCGCCGTCACCGTGTTCTGTGTGATGCCCTCCAGCGCGCCGGCCGAGATCGGCGGCGTCAGGATGATGCCATTGCGCACGGCGAAGATGTTTTCGCCGGTGCACTCGGCAACCAAGCCGTTGGGCGCCAACATGATCGCCTCGTCGTAGCCGGCCTTGAGCGCCTCGACCTTGGCGAGCGAGCTGTTGACATAGTTGCCGGTGGTCTTCGATGCGGGCGGCATCGTGTTGTGGTCGTGACGGGTCCACGAAGAAATCTTCATCCGCACGCCCTTGTTGACTGCGTCGTCGCCAAGGTACGCGCCCCACGGCCAGCAGGCAATCGCAACATCAACGCTGCAGGGCAACGTGTTGAGCCCCATCTCGCCGTAGCCGTAGTAGGCGATCGGGCGGATGTAGCAACTGGGCAGACCGGTGCTGGCGACGGTCGCCTTGACGGCGCCAACCAGTTCCTCGACGGAGTACGGAATCTCCATCCCAACGATCTTCGCCGAGTTGTGCAAGCGAGCGATGTGCTCGGTGAGGCGGAAAACGGCGGGGCCATCGGCGGTTTCGTACGCACGGATGCCCTCGAACACGCCGGACCCGTAGTGCAGAGTGTGGGTGAGCACGTGGATCTGCGCATCTGCCCAGTCGACGAGCTCGCCGTTCATCCAGATTTTCGGGGTCGATTGAATCGGCATCGGGTCAGCCTGCCACGCGTGCCGCGATTTGGGAACCGACCTCGGTGGTGCTGCCGGTAACAGCCTCCGCGCACGCCGCGCGGATGCGATCGGCGGCGGGGGTTTCGCCGAGGAAGTCGAGCATCAGAGCCGCACTGAGGATCGCGGCCGTCGGGTTGGCCTTGCCCGTGCCGACAATGTCGGGGGCCGAGCCATGGACGGGCTCGAACATGCTGGGGCCGGTGCGAGCCGGGTTGAGGTTGGCGCTGGACGCCAAGCCGATGCCACCGCTGACGGCGCCGCCCAGGTCGGTGAGGATGTCGCCGAACAGGTTGTCGGTGACGATCACGTCGTAGCGGTGCGGGTCTTGGACGAAGTAGATGCAGGCCGCATCGACATGGTTGTAGGCGGTGGTCACCTGCGGGTAGTCAGCTGCAACGGCATTGAATGCCCGCTGCCACAGATCGCCGGCGAACGTGAGCACATTGGTCTTATGCACCAGGGTCACGTGATTGCGACGAGTGGTGGCCAGCTCGAATGCGTAGCGGCAGGCCCGCTCGGCGCCCATCCAGGTGTTCACCGAACCCTGCGTCGCCACCTCGTGAATGGTGCCCTTGCGCAGCGAGCCACCCTCGCCGACGTACGGACCCTCTGTGTTCTCACGGATGACGACGAAGTCGTGCTCGGTGCTGCCACCGGGCGCCGTGCCATGGAACGGCCGCTGGTTGATGTAGAGATCCAGCGCGAAGCGCATCTTCAGCAGCAAGCCGCGCTCGATGACGCCGGGCGGCACCTCTGGCGTCCCGACGGCGCCGAGCAAAATGCAGTCGAAGTCGCGCAGCTGGTCGAGCACCCCGTCAGACAGAATCTCGCCGTCACGCAGGTACCGCGCACCGCCGAGATCGAAGTCGGTGGTCTCGATCTCCACGCCCGCGGCGCGCACCACCTTCAACGCCTCGGCCGTGACCTCCGGCCCGATTCCGTCGCCACCAATGACTGCAATTCGATGTGCCATACGGTGAGCACCGTATCGCCTGCCAGTGCCACCTTCCGAATGGACTCGTCAGTCCAGCAGACGGCCGTGGCGGTGACGAGACCAGCTGATCGACTGTTCGCGCACCCATCGCCGCAGTTCCACCATCGGGTCGGCTACGGGCTGAGTGAGGTCCACTTCGACACCCGCCAGGTGACATTCGGCCATCTGATCAGGACTCAGCGAGCCAATCACGCGCACGCGTTCCACCGAACCTGTCGCGGGGTTGACCACCAACGTCGGTGGTAAGCCCGCGACGCGTTGGGCCATCAGGGCGATGGCGACGGCGAGCGGGTCGGCGTCCGGCGCGACGTACAGGCCAACACTGGGCAGCGGTCGGAAGCGCAGGATGTTGCGCTCACACGCCAGGCCCGATGGGTCGTGCTCCACTGCGAAGTACTCGTCCCACACCCGCTGAAAGTCCGCTCTCAGCGCTGCGCGCGACGGGTGCGCGCGCAATTGGGGCTGCCCGGAACTGTACGTAGCCTTCTGGGAAGCCCCAGTAGCGGACACGACATCGTCCTCACCGGCCCCGGCGTCCGGGTGGGACCAGGTGCCGAAGGCTTCGACGTAGAACGGGCCGCCGGCCTTGGGACCGCAGCCGACGGCGGAACGCTTCCAGCCACCAAAGGGCTGCCGTTGGACGATTGCGCCGGTGATGTGGCGGTTGATGTAGGCGTTGCCGACTTCGACGCGATCGAGCCATTCTGCGATCTCATGCTCGTCGAGTGAGTGGATGCCACCGGTGAGCCCGAACTCGCCGGCGTTCTGCAGCTCGATGGCATGGTCGAGGTCGCGAGCCCGCATGATCCCAAGCACCGGACCGAAGCACTCCGTGAGGTGAAACCACGAGCCCGGAGCAACGCCCAGTCGCACGCCGGGTGACCAGTGATGGCGCTCAGCGTCGAGGCAGCGCGGCGCTACCAACCAC
The DNA here is from genome assembly GCA_043740085.1 of Ilumatobacteraceae bacterium. Lineage (GTDB taxonomy): Bacteria > Actinomycetota > Acidimicrobiia > Acidimicrobiales > Ilumatobacteraceae > UBA668. The sequence continues at coordinate 6,233 of JAYUCY010000006.1, read as the reverse complement.
CGCTCCCCCGACTCCAGCGTCGTCAGGGCCCGCAGTAATTTCTCTGACGGTGCGCCGACCAGCGGCCCGGTCATAGTCGCGAGATCGTCGGCGACTCCGACGCGAACGCTGCGCACCGCGTCCGCCAACCGCGACATGAACCTCGGGTCGTCATAGACCGATGCCTCCACGATCGCCAGGCTCGCGGCCGAACACTTCTGGCCTGCGTGACCGAACGCGGAGCGGACCACGTCACGGATGGCGGAGTCCTCATCCGCGGCCGCGGTGATGACCAGTGCGTTCTTGCCGCTGGTCTCGGCAAGCACTCGAATCGATGGCTTCCACGAACGGAACAGCTGCGCCGTCTCGTAGGCGCCGGTCAACACCACTGTGGCAACTTCGTTGTGCGTCACCAAGCGCTGGCCGACTTCGTTGTCGGGGCAGGCCACAAACTGCAGCAGCTCCCGCGGCACGCCAGCGCGCCAGAGCTGCTGCGCCAGCTCATGCGCCACCTCACGCACCTCGGGTGCCGGCTTCAGGATCACTGCGTTGCCCGAGGCCAGCGCGGCGCACACCCCACCGGCGGGAATCGCGTACGGGAAGTTCCACGGCGAGGCGACCAGCACCACACCGTTGGGAAAAAACGTGAGACCCGACGCGACCCGCTCCTCGATCGCATGCGTGCACCAGCCGTAATAGCGGGCGAAGTCGATGGCTTCCGATACTTCCGGGTCGCCCTCTGCAATCGTCTTGCAGGCTGTGCGCGCCATCAGGGCCAACGTGCGACCACGGCTGCGTTCCATCTCGTCAGCGACCGCAGCCAGCAGTGCCCGACGCTCGGCGAACGGTGTTGCCGACCACTGCGTCGCGGCAACGACTGCGGTCGCTACGACAGCATCAATCTGCTCAACAGTGTCGACGGCGTCGTACACCGGCACCTCGGACGCGGTCATCTCCACTGCGATCCATGCGCGATTGACGGCCTGCGTCCAGTCGGTGTCGGCGCAGTTTTCGAACCGATCGACATCGCCGACAGCGACCGCCGCAGAACGGTCCTGCGTCCGGCGACTTGCCGTCACCACCGAGCCGACGGCACGCATCGCAGTTTCGAAGCGAACCCGCTGATCGTGCCACTCCGCCGACCCGGGCTGCAGCGTGAACAGCGCACGAAGAAAGTTGTCGGGCGAGGTGTTCTCGTCGAGCCGACGTGTCAGGTAAGCGATGCTTGCGGCCAGGTCATCGGGGCGCACGACCGGCGCGTAGAGCAACACGTCGCCGGCGGCCGCCCGTATGGTCCGCGACTGGGCAGGCGCCATGCCTTCAAGCATTTCGATGTCGATCCGATCGCGATCCGCACGACCCAACGCCCACGCAAGGTCGAACAGATTGTGACTGGCGAAACCCACGCGGACGGCATCCGCGAACTCGGGCGACAGCGCCAACATCACCAGCTGTTTGAAGCTCGCGTCTACCTCGGCCTTCGTCAAGAATGGCGCCTGCGGCCAACCGTGCAGTTCAGCCTCCACTCGCTCCATCGCGAGGTTGGCGCCCTTCACGATTCGAATCTTCAATATGCCGCCGCCAGCGGTGTGGCGAGCGACAGCCCACGCGCACAGCGATTCGCACGCGGCGTGCGAATCGGGAAGGTACGCCTGCAGCACCACGCCTGCGTTGAGGCCGGCGAACTCCGGCTCGTTCAGCACCCTGGTCAACGACGCGATCGTCAATGGCAGGTCGCGGTACTCCTCCATGTCGAGGTTGATGAACGTGCGCGGGCTGCAGGACGCAGCGTCGCGATACAGCACCCGCAGGCGCTCACAAATGCGATCCACACTGTGGTCGAGGGCGAGCACGTCAAGGTTGGCGACCACCGCAGAGATCTTCAACGAGACGTAATCCACGTCGGGCCGCACGATGCGCTCACGAATCATCGCCATTCGCTCGTCTGCCTCTGCATCGCTGAGGATTGCTTCGCCAAGCACGTTGACGTTCAACCGAAAACCGTCGGTCGCGCGAGCGGCTGCATGACGAGCGAAGGCCGGGTCGTCCGCGGACAGCACCACGCCACTGCTCTCGCGCACGATTCGCGACCGAACCAACGGCATCACGACCCACGGAAGGAGCGGGGCGAGCGCGCCGCCCACGCGCAGCAACAGCCGATCAAATAGGCCGAGCGACGACGGCACACCGATATCGGCGACGATCGAACGAAACCTCGCCGCGGCCCTCCGTGGTGAATCGAACCGCAACACTTCGTCAGTCAGCGCAAAGGTGAGATCGCGCAACGCAGAGTCCTGCACAACGCCAGCCAACCGCGCCTGTTGCCGGCGCTCGGAGCGACGAGCGGCAGCGAGTGAATCGACCAGCAGACGCTCCGCCAACTCGACGGCCCGTCCTGCGTCGCGTGTCGTCGTGCGAGGTGCTGAACTGAGAGTTGCCACCCTTTCATCAAACGCCATCGGGGCTAGCACCGTTCGGCACCGCCAGGCGTCGCATTCGTACAACGCTCCGCGCGACACAATGGGACGGTGGACCGAATCGTCGCCGCCCTCAACGAGGCATTCGCCGGCGTGCCGCACACGATGTTCTGCGTCAAGGACATCGCCGGCCAGTACTTGGCCATCAACCAGGCATTCGCCGAGCGGGCCGGACGCCGCCCAAACCAGATACTGGGCCGCACCGCCCGCGAGCTGTTTCCGGCCGACCTCGTCGATGCCTACGAGGCTCAGGACGCTGCGCTGCTCAGCACCGGAGAGCCGATCCGCAACGAATTGGAGATGATCCTTCGCCCGGATGGCTCACGCGGCTGGTACGTCACCAGCAAGACGCTGCTACGCGATGAGCCCGGTGAGATCACGGGCATCGTGGTGGTCAGTGACGACCTTCGCCGTAGCGCCGACGCAGCGCAACACCACCACGGCCTGCAGAGTGCAATCGACCTGATTCGGCGGTCGTTTGCCGAACCGTTGAAGGTGGCCGACATCGCAACTGCGGCGGTCCTCTCCCCCGCCCAACTGGAGCGCGCGATGCGCAGAGCACTGGGCGTGTCGCCCAAGCAGCTGCTCATTCGCACTCGCATCGATGAAGCGGCCCGCCGTCTCGACGACACCCGAGATTCGCTGGCGACGATCGCCAGTGAATGCGGCTTCTACGACCAGAGTTCGTTCACGCGTCAGTTCCAGCGGGCAGTCGGCATCACGCCGGGCGCTTATCGAGGGCGCCAGCAGCGCAGGTAGGCTCGCGACTCTTATGGCCAGTACCCAACTCTCCCGGTCGGCGTTCGACCGCCTGCAGGCAGAGCACTACGACCTCAGCACGCGTGGCCGCATCGAAGTGGCCCAGAAGATCGAGACTGCACGTCTGATGGGCGACCTCAGCGAAAACGGCGACTACCACGCAGCCAAGGATGAGCAGGGCCACATGGAGGGCCGTATTCGCCAGCTCGAGCACTTCCTCGAGAACGCCGAGATCCTGGAAAGCGGCGACGAGGGCGTAGTTGCCCCGGGCACCATCGTCACCATCATGTACGAAGGCGATTCGGCTGACGACGCCGAGACGTATCTCGTGGGCCACATGGAAGAAAAGGTCGGCGACCTCGACATCATGAGCCCGCAGTCGCCCATTGGCGCCGCCCTGCTCGGGGCAGAGGAAGGCAGCTGGGTGGAGTACCAGGCACCGAACGGCGTGCTACGTGTGCAGGTGCTGAAGGTGGCATTCGCCTGAGCTGCGCGCGCAACCTGACCAGGACGAGGCAATAGTGGCGATTCGAGATGGCCAGGCAACGGACGACGCGCCCAAGCTGCCACCAGGTGCAGCGATGGAACTCCCTGGCCGCGGCACCACGTTCGTCCGCACAATGGACGGCCCGCCCAACGCACCAACGTTGCTGCTGCTGCACGGCTGGACCGCGAGCGCGGACCTCAACTGGTTTACCTGCTACGGCCCGCTCTCGCGCCACTACCGAGTCGTCGCGCTTGACCACCGCGGCCACGGCCGCGGCATTCGGTCGAAGAAACCATTCCGGCTGGAGGACTGCGCTGACGACGCTCTCGCCGTGTGCGACGTACTGGGCATCGACAAAATTATTCCGGTCGGATACTCGATGGGCGGTCCGATTGCGCAGCTGATCTGGCGACGCCATCCCGAACGAGTGCGCGGACTCACACTGTGCGCCACCGCCCCTTACTTCCTCACTTCTCGCGAGGAGCGGCTGGGTTTCATTGGCCTCGCCGGCATGGCAGCGCTTGCTCGGCTCACGCCGGCACAGGCCCGACAGTGGCTGACCGAGCAGTTCTACCTGCAACGCAAGAGTGACGAATGGGAGCCGTGGGCCATCCAAGAGGTAGCACTGCACGATTGGCGGATGGTGCTCGAGGCCGGCCGCGCAATCGGCAAGTTCAACTCGCGAGACTGGATTGCCGACGTGGACGTGCCGACCTCGGTCTTGATCACCATGCGCGACCGGGTGGTGCCGGTGCGCCGCCAAGTCCGCCTCTTCGAAAGCATCCACAAGGCCGAGGCGTTTCGCGTCGACGGCGACCACGACTCTGTCGTCGCCAACGCCGACCGGTTCGTGCCCACACTCCTACGCGCCATTGCCTCCGTGGTCGAGCGCAGCAAATGAAGCGGCAGACGAGAACACTCGGTATCGCGGCCATCGTCGCGGCCGCGGCGGCCATTGTCGCGGCCGCGGCCATTGTCAGTCGACGAACCACCGTGGCTCAGCTCCGAACGCGACGCGGCCAACGGAACGCAGACCTTGCCAAACTGGGTGTGAGTGTGGGCGTGAACTATGCCGGCACAGCAGCGCGCAAGCTGTTCGCCAGCACCGAACGCCGTATCGAGTTGGACGAAACCCGCGAGCTGCGCACTGCCGAAGCGGTCGCTGAGCGGCTGGGCAACATGAAGGGAGCGTTGATGAAGTTGGGCCAGATGGCCAGCTATATCGACGACGCGTTGCCGGCCCCGCTGCGTGAGGCCCTGGCTCAGTTGCAGTCCAACGCTCCGCCGATGAGTGCCGAGCTCGCCGCACAGGTCATCACCGACGATTTCGGAGTGGGCCCCGACCAGCTCTTCGTCACCTGGGACCCACAGCCAATTGCGGCAGCGAGCATTGGCCAGGTGCACCGCGCCGTCGTGATCGACCCCGCCACCGGTGCCGAGCGTGCGGTAGCGGTAAAGGTGCAATACCCAGGTGTCGGCGACGCGGTCGCTGCCGATCTACGCAACGCAGACCTCCTCGGGATGCTGCTACAGCAAGGTTTCGGCGGGCTCAACCCCGACGAGATGGTGGCAGAAATCAAGGAACGCCTCGCCGAAGAGTTGGACTATCAGTTGGAGGCTCGCAACCAGCAGCTGTTCGCCGACTTTTACCGCGGTCACCCGTTCATCCATGTGCCCGAGATTCTGCCCACCTTCAGCAGCGCGCACGTCATCACCAGCGAACTGGTTGATGGCGCGACATGGCAGCAAATGTTGGAGTGGCCGCAGGCCGAGAAGAACCGCATCGGTGAGGTGCTCTTCCGCTTCGTCTTTCGCAGCCTGTACCGGATGCACGCGTTCAATGGGGACCCACATCCGGGCAACTACCTGTTCCATCGCAATGGACGGGTGACATTCCTCGACTTCGGGTTGGTCAAGCATTTCAATGACGGCGAGATGACGACCTTCATCCAGATGGTCAAGGCAGCTGCATTGGATCAGGATGTTGCACAGTTCCGTTCGGTGGTCGAGAACGCAGGAATGCTGCGGCCAGGCTGCCCCAGCCCCGACGCCGAGGTTGGCGAGTACTTCAGTCAGTTCTACGAGAGCGTGCGCGACGACCGCGACGTGACGTGGAGCTCCGAATATGCCAGCCGCATCGTGCGCCACACCTTCGACCGCACCAGCCCGATCGCGCAGTACGCCACCGTTCCCAAGGCCTTCGTGTTCATCCAACGCATCAACCTTGGCCTCTACGCGCTGCTTGGCGAACTGCGGGCCACCGGCAACTACCGGCGGATCGCCGAGGAGTTGTGGCCCTTTGTCGCTGGGCCGCCCAGCACGCCGTTGGCCGAGGCCGAGCAGCCGTGGTTGCAGGCACTCTCGGCCCACGAGCGCGACGGCACCTCCGGCTAACCGACAGGTAGCGTCGTACAAATGCGTGCTCTCCGGCTCATTGCCGTTGCCCTTTCCGCCATGCTCACAATCTCCGCGTGTGGCGGGTCGAACTCAACAAGCGACGCGACCGACTCGACCGTTGCTACAACCGAGCC
>JAYUCY010000005.1:0-13235 GCA_043740085.1 Ilumatobacteraceae bacterium | reverse complement strand
CAACGCCTTCACCGAACCGACGTGCCTCGCCGGCCCACCCGCTCTCGCGGTGGTGCAGCGCAAAAACCGTATGCGTGGTGGGGTTGCCGCGACGGCTGGCCGCATCGTCCATCACGTCGTCGTGAAACAACGCGAAGGCATGCATCAGCTCGAAGGCCGCACCCGCGTTGGCCACCATCGCATCGCTGGGGTCTCCGCCGGCGGCGACGTAGCCCCACTGGCAGAACGCCGGTCGCAGCCGCTTGCCACCGACCAGTACCAGGCGGCCAATCTCTGCCATCGGCTCGGCGAGGTCGGCATCGAACGCTGCCCATCGAGCGTGCTCGGGCTCCAGGAATTCACGCAATCGCTGCTCGACGCGAGCGGCAATGATCGCGAGGGAAGGTGGAGGTGCCGGCGACGTCACGGGTGGCAGGTTACGCCTCCCCCGCTAAAAGAAGCTGCCGCAGCGCGGCAAGGGTCGGCTGGCGAACAGCATGTCCGCGGAGGCCAACGCGCCGGCCTGCTGCTGCTGCACCACGCCGGCAACCCCCAGGTCGTGCCATGCGGTGCCACCCAGGTAGGCGGCTGAAACGCCATTGATGGTGGTGACCAAGTCAGCCTTCTCCACGCTGACGTCACTGCGGCGCGAGCCGGCCGACGTGACCTCCCACGTGCCGCAGTTGGCGGGAAACAACGGATCGGTGATGGCAAGAGTGACCCTCGCGCGGGTGGAGTTGTACGTGCGCGCCGACAGCGCACAATCGACGTCAAGCAGACGTAGCCACTGCTCGTCGTGGCGCATCTTTGATAGGTAGTGCCGTTGGTTCCTGAGCCCGAAGCGGACCGCATCGTCAAGCGGTCGCTCGCTGGCGTGTACTACATCGATGAGGTCCAGCTCGAGAATGAACTTCCACAAGGCCAACTCGACCGCAGGGTTTGCACCCCACACGTCGCGCACGGTGCATTTGCCACCGAGATGCTCGACCGACGATTCGCGCCACTCCAACGTGTACTGCGCCCAGCCGTCGTCGACGCCGTCGGTGTCGGTGTGGACGACAACGTACGCCGCCTTCACCATTCCGAGCGCATCCTCCAGGTCTTGCTCGTGCATCCACATCGGACGCCCAATCGCGCCCGGCCTGTCGAAACCGATGCGCTCGTGCAGTTCGGCGACAATCGCGAGCGTGTCGGCGCGATCGAGGATGCGGATGGACCCAGCAGCGACGGGTACCACCACGCGAGCACCCGCGCGGCGGTCGATTTCGACTTCCCATGCCTCGCCCGCAACGGCGAAACCGAAGCGCTCGTAGATGACCGCTTCGCTGGCGCGCAGGCTTGCCATCGCCATGCCGGCGGCGGCGGCGTCGCGCAGCAACTGCTGCATGGCAGTGGTGAGCACGCCCCGGCGGGTGTGCGTTTGGCGCACACCAACTCGGGTGACGCCGGCGGTGGACAGCCGTGCGCCACCCGGTACCGCCGTAACGAGCGGGAAGGCGCTGGCATGGCCAACGCACTGTGTGCCATCCCACGCGGAGATAGACAGCGAGTCGACCCAGGAGGCGACGCGATACGGCTTGGCCCAGTCGTCGTCGGATGACGGCGGAAAGAGCAACGCCGTGCGGAAGACGTCGGCGGCGGCACGGCGTTCGTCGGGATGGGTGCGGCGAAACTCGATACTCATGGCACCAATCTCTCATTGCAGCGGGTGCCGGCGCTGAGGAATTTACGCGTGGGCAGCGAGTGTGGAATCACTCGTCGGTGCCCAGCTCGGCAACGACCTGTTCGATCTGCAACCGTGCATTGCCGATGCGGTCGCGGCAGAAGCCGATGAGCTCCGAGGCGCGCTTGACCTGCGCAGCCAACACGTCGACATCGACGTCGGTGCGCTCAAGCTCGGCAAGGATGGTCTCCAGCTCGGCGAGCGCCTCGGCGTAACCCCGTGCCACGTCGTCGGCGACGGCGCCGTGTGCGGTTTCCTGTCCTTGGCTTGTCGGTTGGCTCACGAGTGGGTCTCCTCCACACGGCTGTGCGCCGTGCCGTTGGCAAATGTGGTGATGATCTGCTCGCCGGGCTGCACCTGCGCGGCGTCGCGTACGGTGCGCCCGTCGACGGTGCGAGTGATGCTCCAGCCGCGGGCCATGGTGTGCACCGGGTCGAGCAGGCGCACCCGTTGCTCAACGGCGTCGAGATGCCGAAGCTCTGGGTCGAGGCGCTGCGCAGCACGCCCGATGGCGGAGGCGGCGACTGCGAGGCGTGTATCGGCGCGTTCCACCACCCGGCTGGCGCCGATGCCTACCCGCCGAGCACGCTGCGACAGGCGTTGGTCGGCACGCTGCACCGCGGCAACCACGCGAAGGCGAACGCCGTGAGCCAGCTCGGCCACGTCGTTGGCCGCCGCGGTGACGCCGCGCTCAGCCTTACGTTCGATTGCAGTCCACAGCAGCTCGGTGCGCTGTTGGTACGCAATCACATGCTCCACCAACGCGGCCGCGCACGCCGTTGGGGTTTTGAGCGCGGAGTGCGCGACCTCGTCGGCGACGCTGCGATCAATCTCGTGGCCCAGGCCGGTGAACACTGGGATCGGCGAGAGCGCAATCGCAGTCGCGATGGCTTCGTCGTCGAACGTGGCCAGCTCGCTGCGGCTGCCGCCGCCGCGAATGATGACGAGCGCATCGAGGTCGCGATGGCGAGCCAGCGTGCGCACGGCGGCGGTGACCTCGGTGACCGCCCGCTCACCCTGCACCCGCACATCAATCACGCGCAGATGGAACGCCAGCGTGCTGCGCTCGATCTCGTGCAAGAAGTCGGCCCAGGCAGCGCTGGCAGTGCTGGTGACCACCCCGATTCGCAGCGGCGCCGGCGACACCCTGCGGCCACGGTTACGGTCGTACAGCCCTGTGGCAACCAGGCGACGCACCACGTCGTCGCGCTGTAGGGCCAGTTCGCCCAACGTGAACCGCGGGTCGATTCCGCTCATCTTCAAACCCAGCTGACCGGACGGGGCGAAGAAGTCGAGGTGGCCGAAGATGCGCACCTTGAGGCCGTCGGCGAGGCGGAGACGGTTCTTCATCAGCAGTGGCTTGAGCCGCGCCTGCGCCGGAGCGAAGAACTGCACATTGATGGCCGCTTTGCCGGCATCCGTGTCTTCCACCAGCCGGAAGTACGCGTGCGGCCCGCGAACGCTCCACCCCTGGATCTCGCCACGCACCCACACGCCATCGGCGAACTTTCGCCGCAGTACGCCGTTGATGGCGTCGGCAAGCTCACCGACGGAGAATGTGGGAGCGCCACCATCGTCGTGGGAGTGGTCGTCCTCGTGTGCCTGGTCGTGGCCGTCCGCCTCCAGGTCGAGGCCGGGTTGGCTATACAACGGTTGGCCGGCGCGAGACATCGCGGCAGAGGCTACGCGCCCAACTCGCGAACATTGTCGATTTCGGGGTCTTCCAGGGCGCCGAACAGCTCGCCGTCGACGGGCAGCAGCTGCTTCTTACGCAGGTCGTCGATGGAGTTGAGCGGCCGCTCGAGTGCACGCCGGCGGGTGGTGGCCAGTTCTTCGAACGAACGATTCACCATGTCGAACTGGCGGCGAACCTTGTCGATCTGCTCGGTGTACTTGCCCCACTGCTGGTCGAACCTGCCCAGCAGCCCAAGGATCTCTTTACTGGTCTGCTCAATCATGAAATTGTCGAACGCCTGACGGATGACACCGAGGAAGGCGAACAAGGTGAGCGGCGAGCAGATGACCACGTGCTGCGCCATTGCTTCCTCCACCAACCCGGTATCGGACTCGTGGATGAACGCCGCCACGCTCTCGTTGGGCACGAAGAGCAACACGTTGTCGACCGTCGGCCGGTCGTCGGCCTGGGCGTATTCGCGCTTTGCCAACTCGCGCACACGGGCGCGCACGTCGCGTACGAACGTGGCGCGATGGGCCGAACGCTCGGCCTCGGTGCCCGCCTCCAGGAACTTCAAGTACGACGCCATAGGGAACTTGACGTCCATAAACAGCACATGCCCCTTGGGCAGCACGAACGTGAAGTCAGGGATGCCCGTGCCGTCACCAGCGACCGCGGTGCGCTTGAAGTAGTTGACCTTCTCCTGCATGCCCGCCATGCGCAACACGTCTTCGGCCATGCGCTCGCCCCACTGACCGCGAGCGTTGGACGAAGCCAGTGCCTCGCGCAAGCTGCTGGTGGTGCCGGCCAGGGACTGCGTGATCTCGGTGTGTACCTGCAAGCTGCGGTCGACCTGGCCGAAACGCTCGCTGGTGGACTCGCCCAGCTGCTGCACCATTTGTGAGAGCCGGCCGAGGTCGGCGTGCATTCCCGCCTGCACCTCACCCAACTTCGCATCAATCAGTTCTTGGCGCCCTGCCAGCGACGCATCAGATGCTTGGGTGTGGGCGCCGAGTTGCTCGCGGGTGAACATCACTGCCTGCTCCACCGCTGCCTGCACCGCCATGTCGCGCTCGCGGGCCGCACGCTCGTTGGCCTGCGCCACAGCGACCGCTACGGCCTGCTGCACCATCTGCTGAGGAACCTCCATCAGTACTGGCTGGGCAGGTGCCACGGGCGCAACGCGCCGGTTGGCCAGCAACCACGCGACGGCGGCAGCTGCGCCAACAAGGAGAGCAACAAGGAGGGCAACCAGTACGACTTCCATACCCCTCATCATGACGAAGGGGTGTGACAGGGTTCGCGGATGGCCTATTTCCCCGGTTCAGATGGTGGCGGCGGTCTCGCCGGCGCGCACTTGGGCGGCGTAGGAACCATCCAGCGCCAGCAAGTCGTCGTGGGTGCCCTGCTCGACGATGCGGCCACCTTCCAGCACCACGATGCGGTCGGCGTCGCGGATGGTCGACAGGCGGTGAGCAATGATGAGCGCGCTGCGGCCGCGGAGCGCTTCCTCCAGCGCGGCCTGGACATGCGCTTCGTTTTCATTATCGAGGTGGCTGGTGGCCTCATCGAGAATCATCACGGCCGGGTTCTTCAGCAGCAGGCGGGCGATTGCCAGCCGCTGCTTCTCGCCGCCACTGAGCCGGTAGCCACGCTCGCCCACGATGGTCTCGTAGCCATCGGGGAGCGTCGAGATCGTGTCGTGAATGCGGGCGCCGCGACACGCGGCATCCAGCTCGGCGGCGGTGGCGTTTGGCTTGGCGTAGCGAAGGTTGGCACCAATCGACTCGTGGAACAGGTGCGGGTCCTGGCTGACCACGCCGATCGCTTCGCGCAGTGAGTGCTGCGTGAGGTCGCGCACGTCGTGGCCATCGATCAACAGCACGCCGCCGGTGACGTCGTACAGCCGCGGCACCAAACCCGACATGGTGGTCTTGCCCGAGCCAGAGGCACCGACCAGAGCAACGGTCTCGCCGGGCTCGATCACCAGCGATACACCCTGCAGCACGTCGTAGTCGGGGTCGGAGGCGACGAATGCCGAGGGCGCCTCCAGCGACTTGACGGTGACTTCGGCGGCCGCCGGGTAGCGGAACCACACATCACGGAACTCCACGCGACCCTGCGGTGCGATGAGGTCGATCGCGCCTGGCCGATCGGTGATGGGTTCGGGCGCGTCGAGCACCTCGAAGACACGTTCGAAGCTGACCATCGCGGTCATCAGGTCGACGCGCGCATTCGTGAGGCCGGTGAGCGGTTGGTACACCCGCGTGACAAGCGCAGCCAATGCAACCAACGTGCCAGCGCTGATGTTGCCGCTCACGACGAGGTGCGCACCCACGCCATAGATTGCCGCCGCCCCAAGGGCACCGACAAGGCCGAGTGCCACGAAGAACACACGGCCCAACATCGCCGCACGAATGCCCGTGTCGCGCACGCGCACCGCGCGGCTGGCGAACAACGACACCTCGTCGTTCTGACGACCGAACAACTTCACCAGTAGCGCCCCTGCCACGTTGAACCGTTCGGCCATCTGCGAGTTCATCTCCGCATTGGTGGCCATGTTCTCGCGCGAGATCACCTGCAGCCGCGCGCCCACTCGCTTGGCCGGAATGATGAACACGGGCAACACGACCAACGCCAGCAGCGTCAACCGCCATTCGAGTGCTGCCATCGCCGCCAGGGTGGTGGCGAGCACTACGACGTTGCTCACGACGCTGCCCAGCGTGCTGGTGACGGCTGTTTGCGCGCCGACCACGTCGTTGTTGAGCCGGCTGGTGAGTGCCCCAGTCTGCGTGCGGGTGAAAAATGCAATCGGCAGGCGCTGCACCTTGGCGAACAGGGCGACGCGCAGGTCGTAGATCAGGCCTTCACCGATGTGCGCGCTGCACCAGCGCTGCACGATTGCCAACCCCGCCCCGGCCACGGCGGCGAGCACGACCACCAACGCCAACAGCGTGATCTGGCTGCGATTCTTCTCGGGAATCGCGTTGTCGAGAATGCTGCGGAACGCGAATGGCGGGATGAGCTCGATAAGGGCGGTGACCACGATGGCCGCCAAGAACAGTCCGATGGTTCCCCGATAGGGCCGGGCGAACTGCCAGGCGCGCCGCAGCGAGTTGCGCTGCAGTCTTTTCCCCTTCACCGCGTCGGAATCACCCGGCATCAGCATGTGTGGTCCCATACGCATGCCACCGAGGATACGGACGAGCGTGCGCACTTCTACGATGGAATTCATGCGTCACCGACCGTCTCGTGCCCTCGCCTGCCTTGTTGCCGGCGGCCTCTTCGCGGCGTCGTGCGGCGATGGCATCAACGAGGGCGTCAACGAAGGTCGCGGCACCCGCGGCACCATCGATGGCGTCACTCTCAACACCGCCGACACGGTTCTGCCCGAGACCACCAATGCGAAGACACCGACAACGGATCCCGACTCGACCGATCCGGAGAGCACGGACAGCACGGCTCCCCAGGAGGCGGGAGCCTTCGCGTGGACAGAGGTCGAAGCGGGCATCGACGAGGGCACGCTGCAGGTGCCGCTCGACTACGACACTCCCAGTGGCGACACCATCTCCCTTTACCTGATGCGCCACCGCGCCGTCGACCCGGCCAACAGGATCGGGTCGCTGCTGGTGAACCCCGGAGGCCCTGGCTATGGCGGCAGCGGACTGGCCTACAGCGCGGACGGAATCTATGGCCAAGACCTGTTGGACCGCTTCGACATCATCGGCTGGGATCCGCGGGGCACCGGCCTCAGCCGGCCGGCCATCGACTGCGTTGACGACTACGACAAGTATTTCGGGCTCGACTCTTCACCCGATACACCCGAGGAACGCCAGGCGCTGATTGATGTTGGAACCGAGTTCGGAAAGAACTGCCTGCGCAAGAACAAGGACGTACTGCCCTTCATCGGCACCGAGAACTCGGCTCGCGACATGGACTCCATCCGCAAGGCGCTGGGCGAGAAGAAGATCTCGTACTTCGGCTTCAGCTACGGCAGCGAACTGGGCACCACGTGGGCAACAATCTTCCCCGACACGGTGCGCGCCGCCGTGGTCGACGGCGCCATCGACCCGACGGTGGGCTACCTGGAGCAGAACGTTCAGCAGGCCGCAGGCTTCGAGGCGACATTCGCCACCTTCCTCGCACAGTGCAGCGCGGCACCGACGTGCGCGTTCTACAACGGCGGCGATGCAGAGGGCGCGTACGACACACTCGCCGAAGAAATCGATGCGCAGCCCATCACCGTCGACCCCGATCGCACCGACGTGACGCAGGGCGTGCTCACCACGGCCGTCGCCGACGCAATGTACGACCAGAGCTACTGGCCGCAGTTAGAGCAAGCGTTGGCGGACCTGCAGAGCGGCGACGGTCAGGGCATTCTCGATCTGTACGACGACTACTACGGCTACTACGGGGACGGGTGGGGTGACTCGCTGGAGGCGTACTTCGCGGTCGGCTGCCTCGATGACCCGGGCAGTACCGGCCCCGACGACCTCTATTCACACGAGGCCGAGTTCGCAGCCGCCGCACCCCGCCTCGGGCGCGGCTGGATGGCCGAGCTGACGTTCTGCTCCGTGTGGCCGGTGCCCGCTGCCGCCATCGTCACCATCACCGGTCGCGGCGCTGGCCCGATCGTGGTCGTTGGCACCACCGGCGACCCGGCGACGCCGCTGGAGGGCACCCGCAATATGGCCAAGGCACTGGAGGACGGCCATCTGGTGGTCGTGACGGCCGACCAGCACACCGGCTATGGCGTCAACACCTGCGTCAACGACGTGGTGGACAACTATCTCGTCGACCCGGCAGCCCCGCTGGATGACGAGATCATCTGCGACTGACGTTCCCCACAGCGCACGACAACTGACGGCTCGCCGTAGCGGCCAGGCCGTATCCTGCGGGCCATGCGTCGCACTTTCATCTCGCTCGCCATCGCACTTTCATTCGGGGCCGCATGCACCGACGCCAGCAGCGTGTCGTCGACCAAGTCCAACGCCGACACGAAGGGCCAAAGCACGAACGTCACCGAGACCACCGGCCCCCAGACCACGGAGACCGGCAACACCAGCGCAGACACTGCTGACACCGTCGCCAGCGGTGCCGGCAACTTCGACTGGTTGGACTTTGGCGACAGTGGCAGCGTCGAGACCGGCCATCTGGAAGTGCCGATCAACTACGACGACCCGTCACAAGGCACATTTGATCTCTACGTGGCTCGCCACTTGGCCGACCCTGCCAAGCGCATCGGCAGCTTGCTGGTCAACCCCGGCGGCCCGGGCTTTGGCGGGAGCGACTTTGCCATCCACGCCGACCAGATCTATGGCCAGGCACTGCTCGATCAGTTCGACATCATCGGCTGGGACCCTCGGGGTACCGGCCTCACGACACCGGCCATTGATTGCACCGACGACTACGACCACTTCTACGCCAGCCTCGACCTGACCCCCGACAATGCCGCCGAGCGACAGGCAATCGCTGACACGGCAAAGGAATTCGCCGACGACTGCGCGACGAAAAACGCCGACATCATCGACTTCGTCGGCACCAACAACTCGGCGCGCGACATGAACTCCATTCGCGAGGCGCTCGGCGAAGCAACCATCAGCTACTTCGGTTTCAGCTACGGCAGCGAGCTGGGCGCCACGTGGGCAACGTTGTTCCCAGAGACGGTACGCGCCGCGGTACTCGACGGCGCCGCCGACCCGACCGCCGGCTACATCGAATCCGGGCTGCAGCAGAGCGTCGGTTTCGAGAACTCGCTGACCAAGTTCCTCGCGCAATGCAGCAGCGACGACTCGTGCGAGTTCCACAATGATGGCAACGCGGAAGGCGCCTTCGATGCATTGATGACCGCGCTGGACAACAACCCCGTCCCGTCCGAAACTGGGCGTCCTGATGTGAACCTGCAGGTCGCGATCTCGGGTGTCTTCGAAGCGATGTACTCCGACCAGCTGTGGCCACAACTGGCCATAGCGCTTGCCAACGCACAGAACGGCAACGGGGCTGGCCTGCTCGCACTGTACGACCAGTACTACGCCCGCACAGGCGAGGGCACCTACAAGAACTCGCTCGAGGCATTTCAAACCATCTTCTGTATGGACACCACCGAGCGCTTGACCGTTGCAGAGGAAGACGCTGCGGCCCCCGACTTCAACGCCGCAGCACCACGCCTCTCGCCGGGAACCACCGGCAGCTACTTCTGCACGTTCTACCCGACCACCACCGACCCCCGCGTCGACATTAGCGGCAAGGGTGCGGGCCCGATCCTGGTCATGGGTACCACCGGCGACGCGGCCACACCGCTGGCCGGCACACGGGTGATGGCCGACTCGTTGGAAGACGGGCGATTGGTCATCGTGACCGGCAACCAGCACACGGGTTACGGCGTCAATACCTGTTCGTCGGACAGTATCGAGCAGTACCTCATCGACCCGGTGAAGGACGCCCCGACCGACGGCGCCGAATGCCCATAACGCGCCGTATCTGACGCCGACCGACCGTGAAAAACGGGCATGCCCGGCGCCTCATTGGCCCGGGCATGCTCAGTGTTGTCGTACAACAACACCCTGGCGGAAGGGGTGGGATTTGAACCCACGGAGAGTTGCCCCTCGCACGCTTTCGAGGCGTGTCCCTTTGGCCGCTCGGGCACCCTTCCGGGGCGGAAGGTTAACGGATATGGCGGCGGGCGACACCAGGAGTTCCACGCGGTTCTACGTCACTGCCCGTGACCCCCTGCTCACGGACGACGAAACACTCAAGGTCAAGAAACTGTATGCCGAAGATCTCACCGTGCACGCAGACCTGTTCGCTCACGAAGGCGGCTTCACCCCTCGCCCTGCCTGGCAGGTGATCGAGGCGGCGCGTCGCCAACTGCTGACCGGTGAGCTGTCACTCGCTACCACCCCGACCACTCATGTGTACCTGCGCGACGGCCACGTCTACTTCGCCGAGCGCAGCACCGATGGCGGTCTGGGCGTGCGCCTACTGGTGGAAGGTGTCATCACCCGCCAACAGATGGGCAAGGGCGCGGTGCTGGTGAGCGGAGTCGAGCACCTCGGACGAATGTTCCAGCGTGACGCCTCGATCGACCGCCATTCAGTGGAGCTGTGCGTGGAACTGATGACCGACGACGTGCTCACGTCGGCGGCCAACGACGTGATCGATCACTACACGATGACGATGTACAAGCGTCATGCCAATGGCATCGATCGCTGGCTACCAACTCGCATTGAAGTGATCACGCACATCGTTGAGGGCTCATACCTCGCCGAGCCAGACGCCACGATCACCGCTGGCCCCGGCCCCCGACGCCGAGCGGCTCACGTCGCCGAACCGGTTGCCGTCGAGTCGGTCGTCGAGACGGTCGTCGAGTCGGTCGTCGAGTCGGTCGTCGAGACGGTCATCGAGACGGTCGTCAACCCAGTCATTGAGCCGATCGCTGAATGTACCCCTATGGTCGTGGAACCAACGTTCGAGGAACCAACGGTCGAGGTACCAACGGTCGACGAGCCAACCTTCCATGAGTCAACGCTCGAAGACGTCATCGCTGACGCCGAAATTCCGGACGTCGACATGGCGGAGCCAGAGCCTGCAGATGACGTCGCAGCAGCGCTGGCGCTGGCGGCTACGTTCAGCGAACTCGCCGAACCGACCCCAGAGACGATGTTCGCAGAGGGCGCGTCCGGCGGCGGTTCGGACAACGGCTCAGGCATCAGCCTGGCTCAATCTGCCGTCGACGCGATCATGTCGTCTGCCATTGCAGATGAGGTCGCAGAGGCAGTTCGCCGGGCACTTGCAGCCATCGACGCGGCAGCGCAGCCGGTGACCAACATTTCTCCTGCAGACTTCACCGCTTCGTTCCCGACGCTCGAGCAACCTGCTACCACGTCCGCCGCATAAGCGTCGGAGTGTCAGCGGCGCCTCTCGGCGAAGAACGACTTGAGGAGCTGGCCGCATTCGTCGGCCAACACCCCGCCGTCCGTCGGTGGACGGTGATTCAGCCGGTCGTCGGCGCACACGTGATAGAGGCTCTCCACCGCGCCCGCCTTCGGGTCAGTGGCGCCGTACACCAGGCGCCCGAGACGGCTGTTGACGACCGCGCCCGCGCACATCGTGCACGGTTCCAACGTGACGTACAACGTGCAGTCCAGCAGCCGCCAGTGGCCAACCACCAACGATGCGTCGCGCAGTGCGAGCACCTCGGCATGCGCCGTCGGGTCGCCCGTCAGCTCACGCTCATTGTGCCGCGCCGCAATCACCAGACCGTTGCGCACAACGACTGCGCCAATCGGCACGTCACCATGCACCGCTGCCGCCCGCGCTTCGCCAAGCGCCAGCAGCATTGCGTCGCCATCTGAGAGTACTGCCGGCATGCGCCGCACTCTATGGACGAAAATGGCGGAGGGGGTGGGATTCGAACCCACGGAGGGTTGCCCCTCACACGCTTTCCAAGCGTGCCGATTCGGCCGCTCTCGCACCCCTCCTGGGTGGCGACGCAGGCTAGCGGCAACCCACACGATTGTCGCTAGGCTTCGCCATTCAGCACCCGCTGGGTGTGGTGATGGTCGGGCCCTGTGCGACGGGCGTCCGGGAATCAGGTCAGGACCGGGAGGTAGCAGCCTTCAACGGTGCCGCCTGTGTGCCGCAGGCCACCTGGCCGTCACCACACTCAGCGGGTGTTGCTCTTCGCCGGCAGCCCCACGGGCCGACACTCGCTCCCACACACGGGCGGCCCGGGCGGCTATGTCGGGCGCACCCAGACGCTGCGCCAACGCTGCCAGGGCCGGGGTGGGCCCCCGCCAACGCCAGTCGTCGACCACGCCCACGGGTACATCGAGCGCCGTCGTTGCAATCACCCGGAAGAGCAACGCGTCGGCCATCTGGTCCTGCAGCGTGCGAGCCAACTTCTCGGCGCCGCGCAGGCCTGGCAAACCCCAGTCCACACTCGAGGCAGGGATGGCTTCGATGTGTGCGAACTTGGCGAGCACGGTGGACGCGCTCTTCGCGCCCCAACCGGGTAGCCCTGGAAAACCGTCGGCGGAGTCGCCAACCAACGCCAGATAGTCGGCAATGGACGACGGTTTGACACCGAACTTCACTTCAACACCAGCCTCGTCGATGATCTCGTCCTTGCGGCGGTCGTATTGCACCACCCGCGTGCCTCGCACGCACTGACCCAAGTCCTTGTCCGGCGTGACGATCAGTACCTGCTCCACTCGCGGGTCGGCATCGGCAACCGCTGCGGCCGCCGCCAGCGCGTCGTCGGCTTCCCACTCCACCATCGGCCAGGTCGTGAAACCACACGCCGCCAGGACTTCCTCCATCACCGGAATCTGATGCAACAACGCCGGGTCCATACCTTCGCTGCTCTTGTACCCGGCGTACAGGTCGTTGCGAAAGCTCTCAATCACATGGTCGCTGGCGACCGCTACGTGAGTGGCACCAGCCGAGACCAGCTGCAGCGTGCTGGCAACCACACCAACCGCTGCGTCGTACGGGCCGGCGTCGCCATGGCGCGACACCTGGCCGAAGTGTTGACGGAACAATTCGTAGGTCCCGTCGATCAGATGAACTCGCATCGTTTCACCGTATCGCGGGAGCAATCTCTCAAGAGTTGGGCAAGACGACCCGATACCTACACCGTGGCGACGGACTACACCCCCCACGCGGGGACTCGAATTGATACGGAGGGCAGAGCATGACCACGAGCACGCCTGCACCGAACCAGACACCAGCTTGGAGCACATCGCCGACGGCGATGTCGCCGAGCTCGACGGAAGTACTGGCAGCAACAATTGCCGGTGCTGTCGAGCGGCAGCTGACTCAGTATGTGTCAGCGATGGCTCAGCAGGTTGATGCCAC
>JAYUCY010000004.1:0-5769 GCA_043740085.1 Ilumatobacteraceae bacterium | reverse complement strand
TGGGTGTCGGCCGCAAGGAAGGGCAGCGTGAGGTTCAGCCACGCGGCCTCTATCTCACTCATGCGGAAGTTCTGGCTGATCTCGGTGTGCACGTACTGGGCGGCCGCACCGTGCGCTCGGAGCCGACGGATCCGCTGCGCCATCTCGACATCGTCGGTGACCACTGCCCCACCATCGCCGATGCCACCAAGATTCTTGGTCGGGTAGAACGAATATGCGGCCACTGCGCCAGCAACGTGGTCGACGGCCCCGTGTGCCTGCGCGCAATCCTCCACGATCGGTACTGCCACCGCACTCGCGAGCGCGGCGACATCGAACGGCCGGCCGTAGAGGTGCACTCCGATGACGGCCCGAGTGCGAGCCGTAACAGCCGCCACAACGCGCTCTGTGGCAACCTCTGCGGTTGCGAGATCGACGTCGACAAACACCGGCGTCGCGCCGACGGCGCAGACCGCCGCCGCGGTAGGAACAGCCGTCATCGCCGGAACGATCACCTCGTCGCCAGGGCCGACGCCAAGTGCAACCAGTGCCAGCTGCAATGCCGCCGCACCGCTGGCCACGCCCACACATTCGGCGCCGCCAGTGAGCTGCGCGAAGGCGCGCTCAAGCGCGTCCAGCTGCGGACCGAGCAACAACGAGCCACTGTCCAGCACGTGGCCGACGGACTCGAGGAATGCTTGGCGATGACGAGCCATCCGGCGGCTCACGTCGACAACAGGTACCACGGATGCTCTCTGTAGAAGTTGAGTGTCATTTCGATTCCGTCCCTGAACGGCAGCGTAGGCGACCAGCCCAACGCTGCGGAAGCGGCCCGCGAATCGGTTTGAAAACCGCCGATGTCGATACGGCTCAGCTCGTCGGGCCACGGCAACAAACTGACGTCCGAGGCGGTGCCCGCCACGCTGGCCATCAGCTGAGCGATTCCGAGCAACGTTTGAGACTCGTCGCTCCCCAGGTTCAGCACAGCACCAGGATCGATGCGACCATCACGCGCTGACGACCCCGCAGCCACCAGCGCGACGACAACATCGTCCACGTGCAGGCAGTCGCGAAGCTGCTGCCCATCGCCGAACACGCTCAACGGCTCGCCGCGCAGTACTCGACTCACAAACACCGGCAGGAAACCAAGGCCGCGCTTTTGAAGATTCTGACGAGGCCCGTACACGTTGGTGAGGCGGAGTGAGACGGTGAGCAGGTCGTGAACCTCGCCGTACAGGCGGTGATAGTGCTCGCCGGCCAGCTTGTTGACGCCGTTGATGTCGCGCGGTTCGGTCGGGTGCGCCTCATCGACTGGCAGATACCGCGGCCGTCCGTACACCTGGCGAGTACTGGTATGTACCACCACCGCAGCCGGCCGCACGCGACGAATGGTCTCCAGCAGGACCAGTTGCGAGCGGACGTTGATGTCCTGGTCGCGCAGCGGGTCCACCATCGATTCGTGATGGCTGACCTGGCCGGCGATGTTGAAGACGAAGTCGGCCCCGTCGAGCAGCGGCACGGTGGCCGCTTCGTCGGCGATGTTGCCAACCTCGATCTGCAGGTTGCCGGCGTCGGTATCCACAAACGCCGTGACGTTGCGAATGTCGCCGCCGTGCTGAGGAATCAGCGCGTCGAGAATGCGAACGTGCGCCCCGGCCCGATGGAGCGCCAGCGCCAGGTTCGAGCCGATGAAGCCCAGACCGCCGGTGACCACGCACACCGAATCGCGGTAACTCTCAGCTGCGGTCATGGCACCCATGAGTATCGCACCACCCAGATGCCCAGCAACATCAACCCCGCCGCGCACACCAACAGCGCCAGCCACTGCACCCACCGAGGCCGACGCGACAGCGTGAGCGCGCACGCAATCGACAGCGGGGCCGCCAACGTCACGTAGCGAGCCAAGCCCTCAAGCCCCAGCAGCAACTGCGGGACGAGCAAGACGACGATGCAGACCAGCCACCACGACGGCAACTTCCGCAGCGAAGGAGCCGCAACCGCGACCACCACGACCGCCACCGCGACGTGAACGGGCACGGCCTCGCGTGCGAACGGATGGAGCACGAACTTCCAGAGCGGCGATTCAAGCCACGCCGCCTTCGCCGCCAGAAAGATCAGCGGGTCGCCAACCTTGCGCTGGCCATAGATCATCCAACTGACAAGGAACACGAGCGATGGAACCGCCGCCGCTGCTGCGTGGCGCCAGCGGCGATCGATGCACCACGCGGCGGTCCATGCAACGGCCACCAACATGAATCCGTTCGGTCTGGTCGCGGTGCCGATGGCCGCAAGCGCGCCAATCTGCCACCACGTCCAGCGCGAGCGCGCGACCGCATCCTCAACCGCCTGCGCCCGACGGTCAATCAGTACCAGCATCCACACCAGCGCCGCTACAAAGAGACTGTCGCTGTATGCAAGTACCAGGCCGATCGACCCGGGTAGCAGGGCGAGCAGCCACACCGACAGCGACGCCACACGCCCGTCGAAGCGACGCGATGCCAGCTGCCACACGCCGCCAAATGCAACGAGTGCGGCCAACCACGACACCGCAATCAGGGCTGGGCCGACGGGCATGCCCAACCGCGTGAGTAGGTCCGCCAGCCACGGGTACAGCGGAAAGAACGGCCAGGCGGTGCCAACGGTATTCGACGACCAGTTTGGGTAACCCAGCGTCACGATGATTCGGTACCAGCCGCCGTCCATAGCGGTCACGCCGGATGTATTGAACCAGTGGCCGTCGCGCGTCGGTATGACGACGAGTGCGATGAAACCCAGGATGCGCGACACCGCCCAGGCCATGAGTGGTGTGCGCCAGGAACTCCAGCGCGCGAACCCACGAAGGGAGGAAGGGACCGCCGCCATCAGCCGAAGTATAGGTGGGGGCCGATGCCCGGGGGGCACCCGCCGGGCGACACGCGATACGCTCCCCAGCCATGGAGAACGACGACATCGCCACCACCGCCGAGGCCACCGAGCCCCCTGCCGATCTGATCGAAGAGCTGCTGGTGGAAGAGATCTCCATCGACGGCATGTGCGGTGTCTACTGACCTGATCACCCACCCGCTGTTGGGAGTTGCGCTGGCACTGCACCCGCAGGTTGCGCTGCGCCCCGAGCCGTTCGGGGCGCTGGCGTACCACTACGGCAGTCGGCGGTTGGTCTTTCTCAAACACCCCGACATGGTCGCAGTCGCGCGTGCGTTGGACCAGCACGACACGTTCGCCGATGCGCTGCGCGCATGCGGCGTGGCAGACATCCGCTGGCCGTCGTTTGTGAGCGCGTTCCAGTCGCTACAGGAATCACAGGTCGTGGTTGTCCGAACCACCCAGGAAGTAGAACACTCATGAGCGTCAAGTCGCTGGTATCGCAATTGAAGACCGGGCTCGATGCGCCCATCTGCCTGACGTGGGAACTGACCTACGCGTGCAACCTGCAGTGCGTCCACTGCCTGTCGTCGTCGGGCCAGCGCGACGACCGTGAGCTTTCCACCGCCGAGGCAAAGCGCGTGCTCGATGAGCTGCGCGACCTGCAGGTTTTCTACATCAACATCGGTGGCGGCGAGCCGATGGTGCGGCGCGACTTCTTCGAGCTCGTCGAGTACTCGGTCGCCAGCGGCATCGGCGTCAAGTTCTCCACCAACGGTGCGTTCATCGATGCGGAGAAGGCGCGCCGGCTCGCTTCGATGGACTACCTCGACATCCAGATCAGCCTCGATGGTGTCGATGCAGTGACAAATGACGCTGTGCGCGGCGCGGGCAGTTACGACATGGCCCGCCGGGCGATGGACAACCTGGCAGCCGCCGACTTCGGGCCGTTCAAGATCAGTGTCGTCGTCACTCGCCAGAACGTGCCCCAGCTCGACGAGTTCAAGGCCCTCGCCGATAGCTACGGCGCCCAATTGCGTGTCACCCGCCTGCGCCCCAGTGGCCGCGGCGTGGACAGCTGGGATCACCTGCACCCCACCAACGCACAGCAGCGCGAGATCTACAACTGGCTGATGGCAAACGGCGAAAACGTGCTCACCGGCGACTCGTTTTTCCACCTCAATGCACTCGGGCCGGCGCTGCCCGGTCTCAACATGTGCGGTGCGGGTCGGGTGGTGTGTCTCATCGACCCCATCGGCGACGTGTACGCCTGCCCGTTCGTCATCCATGACGAGTTTCGTGCCGGCAACGTGCGCGACGAGGGCGGCTTTGCGAAGGTCTGGAAGCAGAGCGATCTGTTCACCTCGTTGCGCGAGCCGCAGTCAGCCGGTGCCTGCGCCAGCTGCGGTGCGTTCGATGCCTGCCAAGGCGGCTGCATGGCCGCCAAGTTCTTCACCGGGCTGCCGCTCGACGGCCCCGACCCGGAGTGCGTCGCTGGCGAAGGCGAAATTGCGCTGGCCGAGCTGGCCGCCCAGCCGGTGGCGCTGTCGTTGAAGCCCCGCCCGGCGATGGACCACACAAAACCCGCCCGCATCCCAGTCCTGCACTAGCCCGGCAGGTCGGCGGGGTACACGATGTCGATTTCGCTGATCGACGTTGGGAAGTCCTTCGAGTTGTTCGTGAGAAATCGTGTCGCACAAGCGTTGACGTCTCACCGAGAGCCGCCTCCGCGCGTAGCGTGGGGCCGAACAGGAGGGGTCACATGGACGAGCAGACGATGGTTGATTCGCATGGAGTCGAGATATTCAGTCGATCGTGGCCGGTCGACGCTCCCATCGGGCTCGTGGTGATCGCCCACGGAGCATCGGAGCATTCGGGTCGATACGACCGATTTGCTAGCGCGCTCAACGAAGCCGGTTTCGCAGCGGTTGCGATCGACCATCGCGGCCATGGTCGCACCGGGAAGGCAACTGGCCCGGGGCTGATGGGGGCCGGCGGCGGGCAGGCTGTGGTCGACGACCTGCACGAGCTACGCGCAGCCTCAATGGCGAAGGTCGCCGGCGGAACGCCGGTGTTCCTCTTCGGCCACTCGATGGGCGCACTGATTGGACTCGCGTACCTCACCCAACATGCTGCCGGCCTCGCCGGTGGCGTGCTGTGCGGCATGGCGGCCGACGTCAACGAGGCTGCGGGCACGGCTGCCCTGCTGCAGGGCTTTGCCGACGCAGGCATGCGGGACCTGCCCGCAGGGGATCTGCTCGCGGCCAATAACGCGGCGTTCGACCCAGCCCGCACTCCGTTCGACTGGCTCAGCCGCGACACCGCTGAGGTCGATCGCTACATCGCCGACCCGTTCTGCGGTGACGGCAACCCGCTGACCTTCGGGTACCTCATCGATCTGTTCGATGTCGTCGGTCCGGCCGCCGAGCAGCTCGCTGCCATCTCCTGCCCGGTGTTCGTGATCGCCGGTGATCACGACCCGGCCGCTGCAATGGGCGCACACGCAACAGCACTGGCGACAGCACTGGCGGCCAACGGCATCGAAGTGGAGTGCAAGGTCTACCAAGGCGCCCGGCACGAACTGCTCAACGAAACCAACCGCGACGAGGTCACCGCCGACATCGTGACCTGGCTCCAGTCCCACCGCTGAACCTCTCGAATGTGTGCGTTGGGTTGCGCTCAGCGCTCCCCAACGCACACAAAGCCGCCCCACCTCCGACCCCGGCCACCCTCCGACCCGGGCCTGCCCTCCGACCCGGGCCTGCCTCCGACCCGGGCCGGGCCCCAGCCCGCTCTTGGCACCTTTCTCCGCCCATGGGCGGGTAAAGCCCCGGCGGGCTCAAGTGGTGGCCGCGACAAGCTCGGCGAATCTTTCGGCTGCAGTATCCCATTGGTGGATCTCGCGCGGGCGACCGTTGATGATCGCGG
>JAYUCY010000003.1:0-29732 GCA_043740085.1 Ilumatobacteraceae bacterium | reverse complement strand
GCCACTCGGATCGACGCGGTGGCACTCGCACTGACGGCGTGGCACTCGCATCGACGGACATGACTGAAGGGCGGCTGGGGGTGTGTCGCACGCAGAGCTCACGACATCACCAAATCCGCAACGGACCACTAGTGAACGCGCCGCCAGCGTCAGCTGTCGCGATGGGCGAACCATCCGTCGATGAGCTGGTTGACCACGACTTCGGTTTCGGCCTGGCTGACTTGCAAGGAGCTGACCTCGTCGGCATGGGCGAGGCCGAGCAACAGCATGTAATACATCCGCACCTGGCTGAGATTGAGGCCGTACTGCAGTAGCCGCCTTGAATTTTCCCGCTGCCAGTCGGCCAGCAGTTGGGCGACCTCCGGCTGGCGAATCGCTGCGCAATGCAGCTCGGCGACGAGCACTCGCGTGGGCGCGAACGACGGCTGTAACCAGAGGCGAGCGATCTCGCGAACGCCAGCCTCGCCCGGCAGTCGAGTTCCTGAAATCGCGTGCAGCTCGTGCTTGATCGCCTCCACCATCAGTGCTGCCTTGCCGCTGAAATGGCTGTAGACGGCTGGTGTGGAAACGTCTGCCCGGCGCGCGATATCGGAGAGGGTGACGCCTTCGTAGCCGAACTCAACGCAGGCATCCACCGCTGCTCGCAGCAAGCGTTCGCGAGTAGGGGTACCGTGTTTGTCGAGCTTTGGCGGTCGCCCGATTCGGCCGGCAGGGCCTGACGCCTCGTCACTGATCTCGATGTCGCTCATGCTGACGACCAAACTACTCAGACGACTGCACTGAACTACCCGACCTGGCCGCGTGCCCACCAAAGCGAACGCCGCAGCAGCTCGAAATAGGCGGGTTGTTCCCACGAACCGCGTTCGATCTTTGGGTAGTACGCGGCAATGGGCACCATGTCATAGTGCCCGCGACAGTGGCCAAGTGTGTTGTACAACACCGCGCCCTTCCCCAGCTGGCGAAGGTACATCACCAGGTGTTGGTCGGGTGCGCCGGTCCAGTCGCTCTCAACGAAACCTCGTGCCGTTCCGGACCATGTGGTGTGCAGCAGTGCAAGGAGATGGTCGCGGTTGGCGTACTCGGAGAGGTAGAGCTCGTCGTCGGTTTCAAACGGTTCGATTCCGGCGACCAGCCAGTGGTCGGGCGTTGTTGCTTCCACGAGGTACGGCGCGATTGGCGGGTGGGCCACGAACTGCGAACCGAGCGTGTCGGCCCACAGCGGAAACACACGCGGCGAGTCCACCCCGTTGGGTGTGCCGATGTCGAGCGCGGCGTTGGTTCCGTGCAGAGCCACCCATCGCCCGCCACCTTCAACCCACGAGCGGATGGCGGTTTGTGCCGCGAGCGATGGGCGCAGATTGCAGGTGTAGCTGACGAGGATGGTGCCGGCCGCAATGGCGTCGGTGTCTTCGTAGTCGGGCTGCACGCGCACACGGAATTCCTCGTGCTCGCTGAGTAGCTTGAGCAACTCGAGGCGTGCAAAATCGACGTCGTGATACAGGCCGCCCGCGACCAACGTGACGTCGATCCGGCTACCGGTGGATGAGGTGCTCATTGTCGCGACGTGTCCAGTTGCCCGGGTCCGTTGCCAGGTTCAGAAGTCGATGCGCTTGAGGAACCCACCGTCGACGGTGAGGTTGACACCGTTGACATGGCGGGCAGCGTCGCCGGCGAGAAAGGCGACCACGTTGGCAACGTCGTGCACGGTGCCCAGCGCGCCCTGCGGGTGCAGCTTCTCGGTGGCCTCGTAGAACGCTGCCATGTTGTCCTTGATCCGGTTCCAGTCGCCACCCTCGACGAAGATCGGGCCGGGTGACACGACGTTGCAGCGCACACCCTTGGCGCCCAGCACCTGGGCCTGGCCCAACGTCCAGTTGGTCACCGCGGACTTGAACGCGCTGTAGCTGTTCGAGCCCGAGGCGAAGTGCTCGGCCGTCGCCGTGGTGCCGATGCTGATGACCGAGCCTCCGCCGTCGGCCAGCGCCTCGGCTGCGGCGCCGACCCCGAGCACCAACGCCATCAGGTCGATGTTGAAGTTGTTGAGCCAACCCTGGGTGGTCTTGGCAGGCTTGCCCGAAGTGTTGTGAACGTAGATGTCGAGCCCGCCGAGCTCAGCCGTAGCGGTCGCGACCCACGCTGCGACAGCCTCGCCATTCGCTGCGTCGACGGTGTGGCCAACGACCGTGCCGAGTGCGGACATCTCCTCGAGCGCCTGCGCAAGGCCTGCCTCGTTGCGTGCGCAGATGGCGACTGAGGCACCTTCGGCGAGCAACGTCTCTGCGATCGCGCGGCCGATGCCCTTGGTTGCGCCCGTGACGATCGCCTTCTTGCCGGTGAGTCCCAGATCCATGGTTGTCTCCTGTGGGTAGCGCTCTCGCGCGATTGCTGCTGCAGCAAGATAACCGAACGCGCATTCACTATCTACCAGCGGACCGCCGCGCGTTTGCCGTTCGAGCGTCTGTTGGAATCTGGTTCGATGCATCCACGTCGTCCGATGCTCAGTGTGGTCCCGACTGTCCCACTGTCGCTCGAGCTCCGATCGGAGCCCTGCGAACGTTGTACCCGGACCCACTCGAGCGAGCTCGTGCCGTGCGACAGTCAATGCAACGCGTGCTCGCGCCCGCGCCGTGATCGCTTGGAACGGGCGCGCCGCAGCAAGCCGTTCAGTTGGAGTGCACGGGAATGCCCAGCTGTAGGGTGGCGGCATGGTCGACACCGCGTACGACGACGACTCGGTGCACTCATGAGTTCCAGCGCAACGGCCGCTCGTGTTGTGCTCGTGACTGGTGCCGCGTCTGGAATTGGTCGTGCCACGGTCGAGCGGCTGGTGGCGCAGGGTTGCTGCGTTGTCGTAGTGGACCGCCAGCACGATCAGCTCGGTTGGGTTGCCGCCAGCGGTCTCGCCGAGTCGGTGACCATCGTTGTCGGCGATGTGACCAGCGAACAGACCAACACCGACGCAGTTGCCGCGGCCCTCACGCGATTCGGTCGGCTGGACGCGGCGGTGTTCAACGCAGGCATTTCGATGAGCGGCGACTTGCTCGAGTTGCCGATGGAGGAGTTCGACCGCGCGATCGCGGTCAACGTCCGTGCAGTTGCGCTGGGCATGCGGGCCGTCGTGCCGCAGATGCGGCTGGCGGGAGCGGGACGGATTGTGGTGACCGCATCGACGTCGGGCATCGGCGGCGACCCCAACATGTGGGCGTACAACACCTCCAAGGGCGCGGTCATCAACCTCGTTCGTGCGGCCGCTGTCGACCTCGGCCCCGACAACATCACCGTCAACGCGGTCTGCCCCGGGCCTACCGAGACGGGGATGACGTCGCGGTTGCAGGCTCTGCCCACACGGCACGAACAACTGCGCCGCACCATCCCGCTGCAACGTTGGGGTCGTGCGGCGGAGATCGCATCCGTGATCGCGTTCCTGGTGTCGATCGAGGCATCGTTCGTCAACGGAGCAATCATTCCCGTCGACGGTGGGATCACCGCCAACACCGGCCAGTTCATGCCGCGCAACGCCGAGGCGTAAACCTTCCGAGTTTGCGAACGGTCGTTCGGTTTGTCAGTCTGTCGGCTATGTCATCAAGCCTGCTTCATCTGTTCGACCTCTCGGGGCGAGTCGCTGTCGTCACTGGTTCCGGCCAAGGAATTGGTCGCGCGATCGCGTGGGGGCTCGCCGACGCCGGATGCGATGTCGTGATCAACGCGCGGCGTCTGGGCGACCTTGAGGCCACTGCTGCCGGTATCGAGAGTCGTGGTCGTGCAGCGCTCATCGTGGCCGGCGACATTCGCGGTCTGTCCGAGGAAGTGGCCGATCGGGCGATGGAGAGGTTCGGACGAATCGACGTGTGGGTGAACAACGTTGGTGGCTCCGATGAGAAGACGACCAGAGCGCTGGTCGACACGCCGGATGAGATCTTTCGTGCGCAGCTCGAGCTCAATCTGACGTCCGCGTTTCAAGGCTGCAAGGCGGCCGCGACACGCATGAAGCCGGGCAGTTCTATCGTCAACATCAGCTCCGGCGCCGGCACACGCGGGTCTCCGTTCACCGGGCCGTACGCCGCGGCGAAGGCGGCAATGAACAACCTCAGCGAGACGCTGGCACTAGAGCTGGCGCCCAACATTCGGGTGAACACTGTGGCTCCCGGCCCGGTGGCCACGGAAGCCTTTGCAGAAGTGCTCAACACCTCGGGTCAGCTCGAGGCCATCGCCGCCACGATTCCACTCGGCCGAATTGGTACGCCTGAGGACATTGCAAGTGCGGTGCTCTACCTGGCCTCCGATGCCGCGTCGTGGGTCACGGGACAGCTCATTCTGGTGGCGGGCGGCCGCACCCACCGCATTCACAACTATCAGCCGCGTTCCGTCTGAACCGACCCAGCGACCGCAGAGGTTCCTCGTGTGGCGCATACTGATACCAATGGCTCAGCGAAATCCACCCACCAC
Source organism: Ilumatobacteraceae bacterium (assembly GCA_043740085.1). Taxonomy (GTDB): domain Bacteria; phylum Actinomycetota; class Acidimicrobiia; order Acidimicrobiales; family Ilumatobacteraceae; genus UBA668. Next base: position 25,286 of record JAYUCY010000003.1, on the reverse strand, counting down.
AAAGCGACTCGGTCGGCCACCGGCAACCGATTCAGCCGACACCCGCCGTCGTATTCTTGACATCGCCCGTGCGTCCTTCGCGGCAGGCGGCTACGACGGATCCACGAATCGTGACCTTGCGGCACAGGTTGGCCTCACTGCCGGTGCGCTCTATCACTACTTTGGTTCAAAGCTGGATCTGTACCTCGCCGTGCACGACGATCTACAACAGCGCGTATACGGGCAGTTCAACGAAGCAACAGATGTCGCCGCTGGGTTTCTTGGCAAGTTCGAGGCGATTCTCGACACCGCGCACATGCTGAACAAAGAGGACCCGACGATGGCTGCGTTCCTCGGCGTTGTCCGCACCGACATGCGGCGGCATCCAGAGATTCAGGCACAGCTCGGCGAGTACTTCAACCGTCGCGACGACTTCTTCGTGCGACTGGTCGACGCGGGTGTCGCTAGTGGCGAGATCAGTAAGAAGAACCGAGTGTTCATGGATGAGTTCGTAGCGATGGTCCTCGTCGGGCTCACCGACGGCGTATCCGACGACGCGAAGCGTCACGAGCGGGCGATTACCGCGATCAAGTTGGCGTTGCGGGGCCAGCTGATCACGCCGACGAAGAACTGAACGCCGGATAATTGAACGTCTGGTAGATTTCGACCCTGGTGAGGCGACGTTCTACGGTTGCCCACGTTCAACGAGAAGGGGGTTTCTCATGGGAGTACTTGATGGGCGCGTTGCGTGCATCACGGGCGGTACGCGAGGTATCGGTCTGGGCATCGCCAAGGCGTTTCTCGCTGAGGGCGCACTCGTGGTGGTGAATGGTCGCGACGCGAGCAAGGCTGACCGCACGTTGGCCGAACTCGACGCCGGCGATCGGGTGCACTACATCGCGGGCGACGTGAAGCAGCGCGAGTCGTGCGAGGCGATCATCGATGGCACGGTCGACCACTTCGGTCGCATCGACATCCTGGTTGCCAACGCCGGCGGCGCATCAGGGCACGCCCCAATCGTCGACCTCACCGATGAGGCCATGCAGGACTCCATGGTGTGGAACTTCTGGCACACGTTCTGGACCATGCGGCGTGCCTTCCACTACATGATTCCCCAGCAGTTTGGCCGGGTCATGTGCGTCAGCTCATTGGAGGGCAAGGTTGGCAAGCCGGGCATCTCCATCTATGTCGCCGCTAAGCACGCCATCAACGGGCTCACCAAGTCGGCAGCGCACGAAGTCGGCACCCTGGGAATCACGGTCAACGCGCTGTGCCCAGGCGCGATCGAGACCGACATCATGAAGAGCGAGGGCCCGCCTGCCGCAAAGTCCATGGGCATGGACTACGAAGGTCTGCTCAACATGTTTGCTCAAGAGTCCGCCATCAAGCGGCTCAATGAGGTCGAAGACGTCGCCGCTGTCGCCACGCTGCTGGCCTCTGACGCCGGCGCCGGCATCACCGGATCACTCATCTCCATCGACGGCGGCACGGCTCCTTACTGAGCCGGCAAGGACGAAAGGAAACTCCCATGGGAAAGCTCGACGGCAAGGTCGCCTGCATTACAGGTGGCACCCGCAGTATTGGCCGCGCGATGGCTGAGGCGTTCATCGCCGAGGGCGCGCAGGTGGTCGTCAACGGTCGCGACGAGGCGAAAGGTCAGCAGTGTCTTGTCGAACTTGGCGCTGGTGACAACGCCGCGTTTTTCGCCGGTGACGCCTCGAAGCAGGCGACGGTGGAAGGCCTCGTCGACTTCACGATTGAGAAGTACGGCAAGCTCGACATCTGCTGTCTGAACTCGGGCGGGGTGTTGATGACCGCGCCGGTAGCCCAGATGACTGATGAGGAGTGGGCGCTGGAGGTCGACTGGAACCTCAACCACGTCTTTTGGGGTATGCGGCGAGCGCTGCAACACATGATTCCCCGCGAGTCCGGCCGCATCATCGTCACCTCGTCGGTAGAGGGCAAGCTCGGCAAGCCGGGCATCCCGGGCTATGCCGCCACCAAGCACGCGGTGAACGGCCTGGTCAAGTCTGCGGCACGCGAGGTGGGCACACTTGGCATCACGATCAATGCGATTCTCCCCGGCATCATCGAAACCGACATCGTCCGCGCGACCGGCCCCGACTCGGCCATCGCCATGGGTTTCGATGGGTACGACGCGCTCATCTCGGCGTTCAGCTCCGAGTCGGCGATCAAGCGACCGAACAAGGTCGAGGAGGTTGCCGCCGTTGCCGTGTTGATGGCCTCGGATGCGGCCAGGAACATGACCGGTTGCATGTTCCCCGTCGACGGCGGGACTATGCCCTACTAAGACTTTGCCCCACTCAAACATTGCCCTTCTTCGTTGTCACCAGGCACGCGGATGTGCTCGATGTGCTGACGCGGCCATGCCAATTCGTTCGACCATTCGAATAATTGATCGATTGATTGGTTACGCGCCGTTCAAGGCTCTACCATTGAGGAATGGCACCGCATCCTGAGAACTATGAAGATGTCACCGTGTACGGCCTCGACGACAACGTCGAGCAAGAGATGCTCGAACTGCAGAACGAGTGCACGTTCATCTGGTCCAACAAGGAAGGGTGGCCCGTTGGGGTGATCATGTCGTACGTGCACCGCGACGGGAAGTTCTGGTTGACGGCCACCAGCCAGCGAGCACGTATCCACGCCGTCCGTCGCGACCCGCGAGTGTGCATCGTCGTGACCTCTACCGGCGCAAAGATGGCCCGCAACAAGACCGTGACGTACAAAGGCACGTGCACCATTCGTGATGACCAGGCGACCAAGGATTGGTTCTACCCCGCGCTGGCAGCGGTGGTGCAGCCCGACGACCAAGAGCGTCGAGATCTTTTCGCGAGGTTTCTCGACTCGCCGCGTCGCGTCGTGCTGGAGGTCGAGCCAACCCAGCGCATCGGGTACGACGGCGGCAAGATGGGGAAGGCCACCGCCGACTGGATGGCCCAGCAGAAGGCCGCCGAGCAGGGCGCAGCTGACGCATCATGACCGACAAGCTGGGTCTTACCGCCGACGAAGTGCTGACCACGACGCGCAGCGTTCGTAAACGCCTCGATCTCACCCGACCGGTCCCGCGCGACGTGCTGATCGAGTGCATCGAGATCGCGCACCAATCACCCACCGGCTCGAACGCGCAGCGGTGGCGATGGATGATCATCGACGATGTCGACAAGCGACGCGCCATCGCCGACATCTATCGCACCAACTTCGAGGCCGCGTACGCCGGCGCGCCGGCGCCACCGCCGGGTTCGCAGGCCGACAGAGTGAACCAGTCGGCGCGACACCTGGCCGAGCACCTCCATGAGGTGCCGGTGCTGGTGATCCCGCTGTTGGCCTATCGCATGGACGAGGGCACCCCCTCGTGGCGTCAGGCCTCGCGTTGGGGCGGGATTCTTCCAGCCGTATGGAGCTTCATGCTCGCCCTTCGCGAGCGCGGCCTGGGCTCTGCATGGACATCGCTGCATCTGGAGAACGAGCGCGACGTCGCTGAGCTACTCGGTATTCCGTACGAGTCGTACAGCCAGGCCGGATTGTTCCCAGTTGCCTACACGATTGGCACCGACTTCAAGCTGGCCACGCGCCCGCCCGCCGAGGAGTTCATTCGTTGGAACAAGTGGTCGTAACGCCTCTCAGCCGTTCAGCGTTCTCAGCCGTTCAGCGTTGTCAGCCGTTCAGCGTTGTCAGCCGTTCAACGTTTGAGGCGTGACGCGATGGTTGGCGATCATCGGCCCACCAACCCAGCCACACAGTTGCGGGTCGCATTCGCGTAGGTCGCCAGAGATCCAATGGCCGTCGATGCCAAAGATGCCGAAGCGGTTGCCCAGCGTGACGCGGATGTTGCCCGCGCCGTCCTGTTCGTGCAAGGCACCTGTGAATGGGTGAATGATGCCGTTCACAGCCGAGTCCCCACGCTGACGGGAGTGTCGGTGGTGTTCTCGCCGACCCACTTGCCCAGCAGATCGTGCAGCCAGCGAATCTTCGACTCCTGGTAGTTCGAGAACGTCGCCCCAGGCTTGCGACTGGTCTCCAAACCCTTCTGCACTTTGACCATGTTGAACACATCCTGCTCAAACACTTTCGCCAGCATTCCCAGCTCAGGTGCGGTGGACCACGGATCTTCGACACCGAGCCGGCGTTCCTTGGCGGGTGGCGGCCGGTCGCCCTTGAACGGCGAGAGGAAGAAGCACTCCATGATCGACGACCGATGATCGTCGCCGTTGGGGCGGAACCGGTAGGTGATGCGGTTGAACGCACCCCAGGGATGGAAGTTGGGGAACACCGTGTAGTCGATTGAGTCCATCATCTCCGAGTCGCTCATTTGGTCGACTCGGTCGCCGGCGATTGCGCGCCACCGCTCGCGAGACATGTCGGCGAGAACCGCCCTTGCGGTCTGTCCTTCGGCGAGCGTGACCGGTGCCTCTTGGTCGACGCGTACGTCGAGCATGCCGCGCAACATGTCCTGTTCTGATGTCTCATAGTTGAGCAATGGGCTGGGTGTGCCGCCGGCGGTGATGACGCGCGCGCAGTGGTCCCATACGTCGACCTGGCTGTTGACGTCTCCGAGGTAGCTCAGGATCTGTGGGTGCGTCGCGTTGACGTGGTACGCCTCGCAGAACGCTTCCTGTGCGATCTTCCAGTTGGCGTTGATGATGCGCGACACGTGTGCTTCGACGAACCGGTTCTCGAGGTCCCACACTTCGAACTGTTCGACGATCTCTCCGAGATGTTCCTCGAGCGGCGCCGCGTTGGGGTCTGGGTTGATGAACACGAACCCTGCCCATGTGCCAACGCTGCACTCGGGCAAGTTGAAATCGTCGGGCCGCTGATCGACGTGCGGAAAGTCCCAGGCGGCGGGCACGTCCGCCAACTGGCCATCGAGCCGCCACGCGAACCCATGGAACGGGCAGCGCAATTCGGAGCAATGCCCGTCGTATTCCTTGAGCTGGCGGCCGCGATGCAAGCACGCATTCGGATACGCCTTGATGGATTGATCCAGCTGCCGGACGACTACATACGAGAGCTCGGCAATGTCGTACACGATGTAGTCACCGGGCTGTGGAATGTGTTCCGAACGGCAAGCGAACTGCCACACGCGAGACCACAGCTGGTCAACTTCGCGTCGGTGCCACTCGCGCGAGATATACCGCTCGATCGGCACGTCATCGCTGCCCAGGTAACGAGGCGACTGCAGCCGCAGCACATCTGGAACTGGGTGCGTGTCGGCGTCGAGCAGGTCTTGGAAAGTGACACCGGGGGAGCGCGCTCCTGGGCCGGCCGTTGGCTGTTCGGTCGCTGTCATTCCACCATTATTGATCATGTGGTGACTTTATGCCACTGTTAATGGCGAGAACGGCATCAGACCGTTGGCGTTGGGCTCAGTGGTGGGTCAGTCGAACGATGCGTTGGGTACGTGACTGGCGTCGTAGACCGGCGCGCTGGCATCAATGCGATGCTTGCGACTGACCGCGCTGACCAGGCCGCCCTTGCCGAGCATGGCGCGCATGTCGCGGTAGTTGGGGTGTTCGAAGTGGGCGGCGAGCGCTTCCTCGGACTCCCACAGTTCGTAGACCTGAATCAGGTCGGGCTGGCACGGGTCGGCAGCGAAGCAGTACACCACGCAGCCGGGCTCGTCGTCGCGCGTTGCCCTTTGGATCGGGGCTGATCGGGCGATCAAGGCTTCGCGGGTGGATGGGTCCGCAATCGTGATGGCGGCTTCAACGGCAATCAGGCTCATGACAACACTCCAGTTGTTCGCGTCGGTGGCACTCGTCGGTGGCACTCGTCGGTGACAAGTATGGCAATGTTCCCAATCACCACTTCGAGCCGAGGGAAATGTTGCCATGCGCGCCGCACTGATCACGGGTAAGGAAACCGTCGAGCTCAGGGAGTTCCCGAACCCGACTTCGGCTCCACGCGGCGTTGTCGTCGACATCGCACTTTGCGGAATCTGTGGCACGGATATCCATGCGTACCAATCGGGTCGGCCGTACAACCCGGCGATCTGCGGCCACGAGTGGTGCGGGGTCGTGTCGGCGATTGGCAGCGAGGTGACGTCGCTTGGCGAAGGTGATCGCGTAGTGGTTGCCGCGGCCCCGGCCTGTGGGCGCTGCACCGCGTGCAACCGTGGTCAGGCCGCTCGTTGCGAGGTGGCCTTTCTGTCGGCAGTGGGGCGCGACGCGATGGCGCCGCCGCACGGTGGGTTCGCCCCTCGAATAGCGGTTGCCGCGAACCGCGTGGTGCGCACCAATCCGGTCTTGAGTGATGAAGCGGCGGCGCAGGTCGAGCCGGCCACTGTTGCGTTTCACGCGGTACGCAACAGCGCGCTGCGGCTTGGCGACATCGCCATAGTCCAGGGTGGCGGGCCGATCGGTCTCGGCACGATGCAATGGGTCCGCGCCGCGGGTGCGGGCCTCGTCATCGTTGTGGAACCGAACGCTCGCCGGCGGGACTTGGCTCTCGCGCTCGGCGCGCACCATGCAGTCGAACCCGGCCCCCAGACGAACGAGCTGATCAGCGAGCTCACGCACGGCCTTGGCGCCGACATCGTCTACGAATGTGTCGGACGACCATTTGCGGTGCAGTCGGCAGTCAACCTGGCAAGGCGCGGGGGAGCGATGTGTCTGATCGGGCTCGCCGACGGCGATGCACCAATTTCCCCAGGTGTGTGGCTGGTGAAGGAGATCTCGGTCACCTCGTCGCTCGCCTATCTTCACGAGGAGTTCGAGATGGCGATGGGCATGATCGCGGACGGCCGCGTGGCTGTCGAACCGCTGCACACTTCCACGGTCGGCCTCGCCGACTTCGCGGCGGCAGTCGCCGACCTTGCCAGTGGTACGAGCGAACAGACGAAGGTGCTCGTCAATCCAAATTGGTGAGCACTGCATGGTGAGCTCTACATGGTGAGCACTTACTAGGAGCAGATGATGGGCATTGCACACGACCTGTACGACATGACGGGGAGGACAGCCGTGATCACCGGCGCGGGGCGCGGCATTGGTGAGGGCATTGCGGTTGTTCTTGCCGACGCGGGTGCGGCGGTGGTCTGCGCTGCTCGGCGAACCGAGGAGGTAGAACGCGTCGTCGCCGACATTCGGGCGGCGGGCGGCCGGGCTCTCGCCGTGACAACCGACGTCACCGACAAGGCGGCGGTTGCCGCGTTGGCGCAGGCGGCTGTCGACGAGTTCGGTTCGCTTGATGTGTGGGTCAACAACGCTGGCGGCTCGGCCGTGCGCACGCCGCTCACCGAACTCGACCCTGCCGAGTGGACACGCACCATGGACCTGAACATGACCGCCGTGTACAACTGCACGCTCGCTGCGGTGCCGCACATGATGGCTGGCGCGCGGGGGGGGTCAATCATCAACATCACCTCGATGGCATCGTTCGTCGGTGTCCCGGGCAGCGGCCACTACGCAGCGGCCAAGCGGGCCGTCAACTCCCTGACCGAAACGTTCGCGCTCGAACTGGCGCCGGCCATCCGTGTGAATGGAATCGCGCCCGGCGCAGTACCGACGGAGATCATGATGAAGGCGCTGGGCGTCGACGAGGAAAGCGTGTTGCGGATGGCCAACCGAATTCCCCTGGGCCGGCTGGGTACCCCCATTGACCTCGGCGCCGTTGCACTGTTTCTTGCGTCCGACGCGTCCGCGTGGATCACCGGCCAGACCATTGCGGTCGCAGGTGGTCGCTGACTCCGCTGGTCGATGACCCACGGCATCTCTGATAAACAATCATCTGGTTAGTTTCTGTCGAATCGCGAGGTTTGCTCGGACTCGGTCGTCGGCGTGAGGGGAAGGCAACAGAGGTGGGGTGACATGGCACTTTTGGAAGCACGTGGGTCGACGGTCAGCTATGGCGGTGTGCATGCCAACGACTCGATCAACCTCGACTGTCACGACGGGATGTTGGTAGGGCTGATCGGCCCCAACGGCGCCGGAAAGACAACGTTCATCGACGCGATCACCGGCTTGCCAGCGCTCAAGCCGTTGGGCAACCGCCCGGCTGGTCTACTCTCAGGCGGCGAGCAGCAGATGCTTGCTGTCGCTCGCGCGCTTGTCTCGGAACCGACGTGTCTGCTGGTCGATGAGATGAGCCTGGGCCTGGCGCCCATCATCGTTGAACGGTTGCTGCCGATTGTCCGCAATATCGCCGACCAGACGGGGTGTGGGGTCTTGATCGTTGAGCAGCACGTTCACATGGCCTTGCAGGTGGCAGATCGTGGTTACGTCTTGAGCCATGGTGAAGTGAAATTGGAAGGAACCGCTGCCGAACTCTCCGCGAATCGCAGCATGTTGGAGGCGAGCTATCTCGGCGAGGACGTGCACTGATGGCAGACCCGATCGTTCGCAGCGGCAGCCCATTCGTCGCTGACCTGCTTGCCGGCAGCACGGCGCTGGTCACCGGCGGAGGAACCGGGCTGGGTCGGGCCATCGCGCTCGGCCTGTCGGCCGCGGGGGCACGTGTCGTCATCGCTGCCCGCCGCGAGGATGTGCTCAGCACCACGGCCGCCGAGATCACCGCCATCACCGGCAACCCTGTTGCGTTCGACCTGGTCGACATCCGCGATCGGGCAACGATCGAGGCCTTGAGCCAGCGCCATCAGGTCGACATCCTCGTCAACAACGCTGGCGGTCGGTTCCCCCAGAAGGCAAGAGACTTCAGCCCCCGAGGCTGGAACAGTGTCATCGACCTCAATCTGAACGGCACGTGGGCGATGACGCAGGTCTTCGGCAACCAGATGCTCGATGGCCGCGGCGGCAGCATCGTGCAGATCGTCGCCATCGTCGGGCGCGGCATTCCGGGCATCGCACACAGCGCCGCTGCACGTGCCGGTGTGATTGAGCTCACCAAGACGCTGGCCTTTGAGTGGGGTCCCAAGGTGCGCGTCAACTGCGTGGCGCCTGGCGCCTTTCGAACCGACGGGTGGGAGGCCACCTACGATGCCGAGGTCGGTAGCGACATGTCGGGCGTGCCGCTGCCCTATCCCGGCCGCCCCGCCGACATCGCTCATGCGACGGTCTTCCTTGCGTCGCGCGCAGCGGCGTACGTGACCGGCGAATGCCTCTATGTCGATGGCGGACACGCGCTACAGGGCCCGATCAGCGCACTTCCCCCCGACGGCTACCCCGAACGTCACCTATCCACCGAACGTCACCTACCCACCGAAGGACACATTGCATGAGCGCATATCTCATTGCCAACTACGACGTCGTCGACAGCGACGTCTACCGGGCCTATCAGAAGCAGTCGATGCCGATCATGGCCGGCGGCGCAAAGCTGCTGGTGCTCGACGGCGCATCCGTCGGCAAGGAGGGTACGCCCGGTGCCCAGACTGTCGTGATCGAGTACCCGACAAAGCAAGCGGCACTGGCTGCGTACGAGTCCGACGGGTATCAGGCAGTCGTGGGGATTCGGTTGTCCGCGATTGCCAACGGGCTCGCCGTCATCGTCGACGGGTTCGCAATGCCATCCGCCTGAGCTACGCCAGCGTTGGTGATGGCTGGTCCCATTCGATATCGAGGCGAGTGAGGGCGCGCAGTACGAATCCTGGTTCGTGGGCGAAGTCGTTGCTGCCGGCCAAGCGCAGGCCCGCCAGCCGGTCGAGCACGCTGGTCAGCGCCATGCGTTGTTCGAGGCGCGACAAGCCTTCGCCCGGGCAGTGGTGTTCGCCCAACGAGAACGCCATATGCCGACGCGTGTTGGCGCGCTGTAGGTCGACACGGTCGGGATGGGGAAACATGGCAGGGTCGCGGTTGGCAGCTGCATAGCGAATGTGCACCGTCGAGCCAACGGGCAGCGCCACCCCGGCCAGCTCCGTGTCGCGTGCGACGCGTCGATAAAGGCCCTGCGTGGGGGACTCCAGTCGCAGGGCCTCCTCAACGAACGGCTCGACCAGTGATCGGTTGCCGAGCACCTGTTCGTAGAGACCGGGTTCGCGCAACAGAATCCACAGTGCAGAGGTCAGCGCGAAGGTGGTGGTCTCGTTGCCGCCGATGTACAGGTGGTCGATGATCGAGATGATCTCTGGATCGGTGAGCGGTCGCTCGTCGCCGTATCGGGCAACGGTCAGCGATGACAGGATGTCGTCGCCCGGGTCGGCACGCTTCGCATCGATCCACTCCTGGATGTATGCCTGGAATTCGACGACCTGCTCGGCGACCCAGACTTCCTGTTCCTCGGAGAGGGCGCCGGAGAAGGGCAGTACCCAGGCCGATGACCATGCCTTCAGCTGCCCGATGTCGGATGCTGGGAACCCGAGGATGGAGGTGATCATGCGCACGGGCAAGGGCAGTGCAAAGGCCTGCATGAAGTCCGCACGGCCGATGCCGTCGCCGTTGATGTCGGCGTCGCCGTTGATGTTGCGCTCTGGGCGGACCATGTCGTCGAGCAGGTCGTCGATGACCCCTTGGATTCGGTTGCGATACCGCTCGGCGCCCGCGAGATCGAAGAACCGATCGACCAGCGCTCGATAGTGGCGGTGTTCGGGTGGATTCACGCCCAACGGTGCCAGCCGTTGCCAGCCACGCGCCGCGTACACGTCGTTGGCCGGGGAGGACCGGCCGGTGAGGCCCGTGCCGCTGGGAAAGTCGTCTTGGTGGCGCAGCACATGGAGCACGTCTGCGTAGCGAGTGACGACGTACGTGGTGGTGCCCGGGATCTTGAAGATGGGCGCATCGGCGCGGAGGCGGTCGTATGCGTTGTACCAGTCCTGTTGCGTCGCTGCATCGAAGAGATCAATGTCGTCAGTAGTCATCGTCGACCTATTCTTTCGTGATGGCGACGTTGCTGGCACACATCACCGTTCGGCCCGGCGCGGAGCGCCAGTTCGAAGACATCGCTCGCGCCCTGTACGAGCACACTCATGCGCGTGAGCACGGGGTGCTCCGCTACGAGTACTGGCGAGGCGCCACCCCGCGCACGTACTACACGCTGTTGGCGTTCGACGACCATCGAGCGTTCATCACGCACCAAACCAGCGATCACCACGAGACTGCCTCGCCGGCGCTGGGGCAGGTGATCGAGCATTTGCGGTTGGAGTGGCTGGACCCCATTGCCGGTGCCAGCCCGCTGCCGGTCACCGAGATGCAGCCGGCGCTCGAAGGTGCCGCCGACATCGTGGTGGAGTACACCGATCGCTTTGCGGCTGCAGTCGCCGAGTGGTGGCTGGCGCTGCGACCGTAGCAATCGTCGCATCAGTCGGCTTTCGGTTCGCGGCTCCACAGCACGTCAAAGTCGCGAGCGATGTCGAGCACCTGGAAGGCGCGACCGATACCGACGCAGAAGCCGCACGTGATCGTCAGCTCGAGCAACTCGACATCGGTGAAGAGTGCACGCATGCGTTCCCACATCTCGTCGCTGACTCCGCGGTGGTCGATGGCGAACTGCTCCGCAAACTCGGCGGCCATCCGCTCGCGTGGCGTGAAGTCGGGGTGGTCGTGGTATTCGTGGACGTGCTGGTAGAGCTCGTCGGTCATTCCTTGCTGCATCGCCGATGCTGCACGAGTGTTCAGTCAAACATGACACTCGTTGAGCTGAGCGATGCGCATGCGCGCGACCTCTCGTTCGCGAACCCCAAGGCTGGACTGCACATACACGGCTTCGCTCATTGCGCCCAGGCCAACACCGAGGTGTGGTGCCAGCTGCCACATTCTGGACGCTTCGCGGCCATCGCCGGCCGGTATCTCGATGCGTGCCATTACAGCGCCGCCTTTTTGACGGCAACCGGAATGGCGCTGGAGACCACCATGCCGGTGACCGGGTCGTGGCCAATGTCGACGGACACCAGGCGGCTGGTGGGCGAGCCGATGTCGCGCACCTTCTCGTCGGTGAGCGAGCGCCCGCCCCATGAGTGAGCCATTGAGATCACGCCTTGCTTCACATCGTCGGCGCCTTCAACCACGCCGTGCAAGACGGCGCGCGGCGAGCTGATCTCGATGATGTCGCCATCCGAGATGCCCAGGCCGGCCAGGTCGAGCGGGTTCATATAGGCGGGGTTGGTGGTGCCCTTCTTGGCGAGCGCGGGGAGTTCGGTGCCGGTGGAGTTGAGCACGTGCTTCAGCCGTCGACTGACGAGGCGGAAGGGATACGCCGTCATGTCGCTGCCGGCGAAGCTGGACGACGGCTCGGCGAGTACATCGGCAAGTTCGGCCATCAGGTCGTCGGGTGCGGGGGTGAACCGAGCGGTGGCACCTTCCTCGGCGGGCTGTACGACCAGCTTCAGGTGCATGTGCACCTGTCGCCTGTTGGCGCGCACCTCGTCGAGCGGCATCCGCGACCCGGCGTAGCAACGATCGATGATCTCGTCGGTGGTCGGCCGCACCTTCATGTCGGGTGACCCACCTGGGTAGGGAAGCTCGCTGCCCAGCCGCGACGCCAGCTCCCAGAACACTTCCCACTCGTTGAGCACGTCGCCATCACGGTCCACCACGGGTTCGGTGTAGTTGGTGTACGGCGCTCTGAACCAGCGATCCATAAGATGCGGCACGTCGGCGCGTTCCAGCGACAACGTCGGGGCGATGACGTAGTCGGCGAACTCCGCCGTGGGGGTCATCCGGTGGTCGATCACCACCAGCAACTCGAGATCGTCGAGCGCTCGCAGCGTGAGCTCGTGGTCGGGGAAGGCCACCGCCGGGTTGCCACCGCTGACGATCAGCGCCCGAATGCGGCCCTCGCCGGGGGTGAGGATTTCCTCGGCGAGCGTGGCCGTCGGCATCTCGCCGCGGTAGCCGCGCAGGTTGCGGATTCGCGACGGCGGCCCTTTGGCAGGCTCTCGTGGCGCCGTGACCTGGGCGCGGTGAGGGGCTTCGGGATAGAGCAGCAGCCCGTTCTCCATCAGGTCGCCCTCTCGGTTGACGCGGCCAAGGATGGTGTTGAGGACCACGACGAGGTGCTCGGAGAGGCTGGAGTGCGCCGCCATGTTGGGCCCGGTGCCGGTACCGGCGGTGCCGAGCGGGCCGGCCGCGAACATGCGTGTGGCGGCGACGATGTCGTCGGCTGCCAGCTCGCATCGTTGCGCAACCAGGTCGAGCGTGAAGCCATCGACCGCAGCGTGAAGTTCGCCCATCTGGCTCATCCAGCGTTCACAGAACTCGTGATCCTGCAGACCCTCCTGGAGCACCAGTCGGATCATGCCGGCAAGCAGGGTTGAGTCCTGCCCGGGGCGGATCTGGAGGTGGATGTCGGCGAAGCCGGCGAGCTCGGTCCGCCGTGGATCGACAACGATCAGTTTCATGCCCTCTGCCTTGCGGCGACGCATGACCACGAATGGGTTGGTGCCCTGCAAACCGCCGATCGGGCCGTACGAGGAGACCATTGGGTTGTACCCGATGGCCATGTGCACGTTGGCGTCGGTGAAGCTGTTGTAACCAGCTTCCCATCCGCCAAGACGGAACCCGGCGAGGCCCTTTGCGGGTTGGTCGATGGTGACCGACGTATAGAACGACACCGAGCCGAGGCCATCGTGAAACGCTCGCGCGGATGGCACTGCGACGGAGTTCTGATAGCCACCGGTTCCGGTGTACGACGCCACCGCGCGCGGACCGTACGTCTCGATGATGCGCCGCAGTTCGGTCGCGATCCCATCGAGGGCCTCAGTGCTGGCGACCTCCTCAAACGTGCCGTCGGGCCGGCGGCGCAGCGCCGCGCGCAGACGATTCGGGTCTGCCATCTGGTCGGGGAGCTGGCGACCCTTGATGCACGTATAGCCCTCGAAGAGGGGGTCGTCCATCACGCCGCGCACCGCGATCACCCGATTGTCGTCGACGTCGACTTCGAGCGGACAGCTCGCATGGCACACACGGCAGAAGGTTGTTGTTGTCTGCATCTTTGGCCTCCAAGGAGTTTCCGTACGTCTGTAAACTATCTCGTCGGCTAGTTTCGCCTCGCAGTGGGCCGACGACGGCTCAATCGTCACATTTCGGGGGGTCGAACATGCAGCAGCAGTTGGTCATCTGCACATCGAAAAGTCTGTTCGGGTGGGCGCGCTGATGGCGCGCCCATTCCGCTTTGGCCTGCAGAGCTATGCCGCCGACACCCCGCAGCATTGGCGCGATCAGGCGCGGCATGCAGAGGCGTGCGGCTTCAGTACGTTCAGCGTTGCGGACCATGTCATCGGCCCGGGCCCGGCACTGACGGCCACGCATCATCCCGTTCAGAATCTTGCGGCTGTCCCGGCGATGGCTGTCGCGATTGAGGCCACCAGCACCATCAACATCGGCTCACGTGTGTTCTGCGTCGACTACCGCCAGCCGGTGATGTTCGCCAAGGAACTGGCGACCCTGGACTTCTTCTCGGAAGGCCGCCTCGAACTCGGGCTGGGAGCGGGCTGGTTGCAGGGCGAGTACGAGGCGATGGGTGTGCAGTGGGATCGCGCCGGAATACGGCTGGACCGATTCGAGGAGACCCTCACGCTGATCCGCGCTCACTTTGCCGATGGCCAGGTCGACGTGCATGGCCAACACGTCAATGCCAGCGGCTTCGAGGGTGTGCCGAAGCCTGCCAACGGCACTCCACCGATCATGATTGGCGGCGGTGCGAAGCGCGTGCTGGGTATTGCCGGCCGCGAAGCCGACATCGTCAGTCTCAACTTCGACAACAGCTCCGGCAAGATCGGGCCGGCTGGGGTGGGCAGCAGCACCGCCGCACTCACCGCGCAGAAAATCGACTGGATTCGCGACGGCGCTGGCGATCGCTTCGCCGATCTCGAGCTGGAGATTGGCGCGTACTTCACTGTCGTCACCGATCAGCGCGACGCAACGTTGGCGAAGATGGCGCCGATGTTCGCGCTCGAGCCCGAACAGTTCGCACAGCATCCGCACGCGCTCATCGGCTCCGTGGATTCCATCTGCGAGCAACTCATCGAACGCCGCGACACGTACGGCATTTCGTACGTCACCTTCAGCGCATCGGTGGTCGACGCCGTGACGCCGATCGTCCAGCGACTTGCTGGCACCTGATCTCTCCAGCTGCAACCAACTACGACAACCCACGACAACGACGACAACTACAGAAGCCATGAAAGTCAGGACATCATGAAAGTCGGAATCTCTCTGCCCTCACAGTTCCCGTTCGGCAGCACCGCCCAGATGTTGGCGGTCTACGAGCAAGTCGGCTTCGACTCCTACTGGTCGCCCGACCACATTCTGGGTGTCTTTCATCCGGGACTGTGGAGCGAGATCCCCCTGTCAGATCTGGCCGCCGACCCGGATGCCTTTTACGACCCGTTCTGTTACGGCGCGGTGGTGGGCACGATGACCGACCGGCCATTCGGCATTTCGGTCACCGACGCCACTCGCCGCGGCGCGGCCGATCTGGCTCGTACGGCGCTGACGCTCAACGACCTCAATCCAGGTGGTTTCATTCTTGGTATTGGCTCGGGTGAAGCCGAAAGCCTGTTGCCGTTCGGATACCCATTCGACAAGCCGGTATCGGTGCTGGAGGACGTACTACGCGATCTCCGTTCGCTGCTCGACAGGGGCGTGATGGCCGATGGCGGCGTCGGTCGAATGGGTTTGCCGTTGAAGGCGGAAGGCCGCGGCAGCCCGCCGGTGTGGGTAGCGGGTCACGGCCCCCGCATGCTGCGCCTCACTGGCGAGTACGGCGATGGTTGGATTCCGGCCTGGGGGATGACACCCGAGGAGTACGGCGCCAAGCGGCAGGTCATCCTCGATCACGCATCGGCGGCCGGCCGGCCGGCGCCGGTGTGCAGTCTTTTGCCCTTTGTGCTGTTCGCTGAAAGCCAGGACGCCGCCCAGGAGATGTTCGAGCGCGAGCCGTTGGGCAAGTTGTTCGGGCTGTTCGCAATGGGTCACGTGTGGGAGAAATACGGCTTGCAGCACCCACTGGGCAACGACTCGAAGGGTTTCGTCGACGTCATCATTCACGATCTGAATCCCGATGATCTCCGCGATCTTGCAGGCACCATTCCGTTCGAGATGGTGAAGGAAGTGTTGTTCGTCGGAAACTCCGAGGAGCTGGCCGGGCAGTTCGAGGCGTACGCACGTAATGGGCTCGAGCACGTCGTGCTGGCCAACATCACCGGCGTCGTCGGGGGCATGAGCGAGATCATGGCCAGAGGCATGGAACTTCCGGTACTGAAGAATGTGCTGTCTGAGCTGTGAGCAACGACCTGGCCGACTTCAACCCCTTTGACTCCGCAACGCTGCAGTGTCCGTTCCCGCACTACGCGCAGATGCGCGAGGAACAACCGGTAATGCTCATCGAGTCGTTGGGCATGTTCCTCGTCACTCGCCACGACCTGGTGCTCAGCATCCTTCGCGACCCTGGCACCTACTCGTCGATGTTCGGCGGAGCCAGCATGCCGCTGCCCGCCGAAGCGCGGGCGAAGATGGCGGCGGTGATGGCGGATGGCTACCCGCGTGTGCCCACGATGCTCACCGCCGACATGCCCGACCACACTCGCTACCGTCGGTTGGTGTCGAAGGCGTTCACGCCGAAGGTGATTGCCGAGCTGGAACCGGTGATCCGTGCGATCGCCACCAAGCTGATCGATTCATGGATCGACAGCGGCTCCATCGAGTTCGTCGAGCGGTTCGGTGTGCCCCTCCCCGTGGAGGTCATCGCCCACGCCCTCAACGTCCCCGAGTCGCGTATGGCCGACTTCAAGCGTTGGTCCGACGACTCGATCGCGGGCATTGGCACCAACATTTCGCTGGAGCAACGGCTGGAAGCCGAGAGCGGCGTCAACGAGTATCAGCACTACTTCGCGGCCGAGTTCGAGAAGCGAAAGATCGAACCGCAGGACGACCTGTTGACCGCGTTGCTACAAGCGCGCATCGATGATGACGACCCAGAGGTGACCGACAAGCGTCCTCTCGACATGGCCGAGATGCTCAGTATTGTTCAGCAGTTGCTCGTGGCCGGAAACGAAACGACCACCAAGCTGCTGACCGAGACCATGCGGCTGCTCGCGAACCACCCCGACCAATGGCAGCGCTTGCAGCAGGACCCAACTCGTGCGTCGAACGTGATCGAGGAAGCGCTGCGGCTGTCCACGCCAACCCAGGGAATGTTCCGTATCGCGACCAGGGATCACGAGCTGGAGGGCGTGCACATTCCCAAGGGTGCGCGGTTGGTGATCGTGTTCGCATCGGCGAACCGCGACGAGGCGATTTTCGACGATGCCGACGCCTTCGACCCCGACCGCGACCGCCTACGCGATCACCTCGCGTTCGGTAAAGGCATTCACTTCTGCCTCGGTGCTGCGCTCTCGCGACTGGAAGGCAAGGTTGCCTTGGAAGAGCTCGTGCGGCGCCTGGACAGCTTCACGCTCACCGATTCGAACAAGTTCGAATACTTCCCAAGTTTCCTGTTGCGAGGCCTCACCCGCCTTGATGTCGACATCGTGCCGGCAGCGGGCGCGTGATGACCGACAAGAAACTCACGGGCAAGATTGCAGTCGTCACCGGTTCCAGCCGCGGAATCGGGCGAGGTACCGCGATTGCACTCGGCGAGCAGGGTGCCACGGTCTACATCACCGGCCGCAGCACAGGCACCGGGGAACTCACGATCGACAGCACTGCTGCACTCGTCGACCAGGCCGGCGGGCGCGGTATCGCAGTACAGACGGATCACGGCGACGATGCGCAGATCGCTGCCCTGTTCGACCGTGTGCGCAGCGATGTCGGCAGGCTCGACATCTTGGTCAACAACGTCTACAAGATCCCCGACCCACCCGCGTGGGGCGGCGGGTTCTGGGACCACCCACTGTCCGTCTGGGACGACCAAGTCGGTATCGGGCTACGCGCGCACTACGTGGCATCGTGGTACGCCGCGCCGTTGTTGTTTGCCGCTGGCCCGGGTGCGTTCATCTGCAATGTGTCGTCCCCGGGCGGCCAGAGCTACCACTTCAGCTCGTCGTACGGGGCCGGCAAGGCTGGGCTCGACCGGCTCGGTGCCGACATGGCGCTCGAGTTGGCACCGAAGGGAGTTGCGTGCGTGACCCTGTATCCGGGAAGCGTCTCGACCGAATTCATCGTCGGCGCGCGCGGCACCAGCGCCGTCGAAATGGACACCTCGCAAACCCCCCTGGCGGTTGGTCGCAGCATCGCCGCCCTTGCGACTGCCAGCGATCTCATGGAGCGCTCGGGCTCCATCCAGTGGGTCGAGGATCTCGGCCAGGAGTTCAACATCGTGGACGAATACGGACGTGCTCCGGCCGCGTACGCGAAGCGGTTGTAACACCCTCCTCGAACGGGGCCTGAATGAGACAGTCAGTAGCTGCCTTCGGCGTGGCGGTCGACGCCCAGTAGCTGCACGAGGTCTTCGTGCAGCTCCATCCACACGTCGTGGTAGCTGCCGCACATCACGCCCGTGAACATGCGCTGTTCGCCACCCTCCAAACGTACCAGTGAGGTCGCCAGCCGGCGCTCGTACGAGGCGAACCGAGGAATCGCGTCGGCGAAGCCGGCGATCGAGGCGAGTGCCGCCTCGTGCAGCGCTCGCAGCTCTGCCACGCGTTCACGGTCGTAGACAGGGTCCGAGTGGTCGTTGGAGTCGCCGTCGCGCAGCTGCCACCGGTTGCAGAGGTCCTTGAAGCCGACGTTGAGATCGAGAAAGTCTGGGTATGGCTCGCGCAGCCCATCGACCGCGACCCCCGCGACTTCCTGCAGCTTCTCGGCGTGACGCTCGCGGCCGGTGGGCGATAGCTGCCACAGGTCGCGAGCTGCAATGTGGCGACACCACCCTGACTCAACCATTCCCAGCAGCATCTCTTGCACCACGATCAGCTCGACGCCCGTGATCTCGGCGACTACATCCGCAGGCGCGTAACCCTTGATGCGTAGCGCGTGGATCACCAGGAACTCTGCGTCGACGTCGACGTCGACGTCGTAGTCGGCCGCGCCGGCACCCTGCGTGGCCGCGGCCGCTGTGTCGAGTCGCTCGTCGGGTGCTGGCCGCCCGCCGTCGGGTGCCGCATCGGCGGCAATGGCGGCGAGAACGTCGTCGTGTACTCGGCCCAATTCCAGCAGCGCCTGCGCGACTGCAAGTCGGGCGATGGGTACGCGGTACGGAGAGCAACTGACGTAGTCCACGCCGCAGGCGACGAGGAACTTGGCCGATTCGGGGTCGCCGGCTTGCTCGCCGCACACACCAATCTTGATGGCTGCATTGGTGTCGCGGGCGTGCTCGCAGGCGTAGCGGATCAGGCGACCGACGCCGATCTGGTCGAGCGACTCGAACGGGTCGCGTTCCAACAGGCCGAGCCGCAGGTACTCGGGGATCAACTTGCTCCCCACATCGTCGCGACTGAACGCGAACATCAGCTGGGTGAGGTCGTTGGTGCCGAACGAGAAGAAATCGCTGACCTCCGCCAGCTCGCCGGCCACCAACGCCGCGCGCGGCGTCTCCAGCATTGCACCGACGCTGACCACGCCCTCGAAGCCGACCGCGGCGGTTGCCTCGGTGACCCAGGCGCGAGCCATGTGCATCTCGGTTGGGTCGACGACCAACGGGATCATCACCTCAACCTTCGGCGATCGGCCCTGCGCGAGCACAGCCGTGACCGCGCGGAACAGCGCGCGCACCTGCATTTGGTACAGCCCGGGCTTGACCACGCCCAGGCGTACTCCGCGCGTGCCGATCATCGGGTTCACCTCGTGCAGCCGCCGCACGGCGGCAAGCTCCACCCGGCCCGCGTCGTCCAGTTCACCCAGCGCGTCGGCCACGACCAATCGCTCCAACTCGGGGAGGAACTCGTGCAGCGGCGGGTCGAGCAGACGGATCGTGATCGGCAGTCCGTCCATCGCCGTGAGGATGCCCTCGAAGTCGGCTTGCTGCGCCGCTTCCAGGTCGGCCAGCGCAGCCAGCTCCTCCTCGGGGACATCGGTGAGGATGAACCGGCGCACCAGGGGCAGCCGGTCTTCGGCAAGGAACATGTGCTCGGTGCGGCACAGGCCAATGCCTTGCGCCCCCAGGTGACGGGCGTGTGCTGCGTCGGCAGAGTTGTCGGCGTTGGCTCGCACGGCAACGGGCATGTCAGCCCCCGCCCGGATACGGTCGGCCCAGTCGAGCAGCATCTCCAGCTCGACGGGTGCCTCCGCCGTCGCCGTATCGGCACTGCCGAGGAAGACCTCGCCCGTCCGCCCGTCGATGGAGATTTCAGTACCGGCGCGCAACACATGGTCGCCGATGTGCAGTCCTTCATCGTCGATCACCATCTCGCCCGCACCCACGACCGCCGGGATGCCCCAACCGCGCGCAACGACGGCCGCGTGGCTGGTGATACCGCCGCGGGTGGTGAGGATGCCGCGGGCGGACTGCATGCCGAGCACATCGTCGGGCGTCGTCTCGTTGCGGACAAGAATGACAGCCTTCCCGGCGTCGGCCGCGTCGATGGCGTCCTCGGCGTTGAACACGATCTCTCCGGTGGCCGCGCCCGGCGACGCCCCAAGTGCGGTGGTCAGCAGCGCCAAGTCGTCGTCGGCGGCAAACGTCGCGTGCAGGAACGCGCCAATTGCCCCGGCGGGCACGAGTGCCACCGCTTCGGAGATCGTGATGTCATCGCCGCGACGAGCGCGTTGCACCGCGTCGCTGATGATGGCGGCAAGTGACTCGCCGGAGGTGGTGCTCATGCTCTGTACTCCCGTTTGTGCGCTGCCCGGGCCCCCGCTCGGCCAGTCTGACTGCGGAAGTATCCTACAGAAAGGTGATCTCCGCCCGAATGTGGCAACCTTGCCCGATGAGTAACTCGCGAGACACTTGGCAGCAGGCTTTTGATGAGTCGCGAACTCGTGCAGCGGACTATTCGACGATGTCTGGTGTGCCGTTGGAGCCGGTGTACGGCCCCGATGACGACGTGGCGGTGATGGGTGACTATCCCGGCCAATTCCCCTACACCCGTGGTCCGTACGCGTCGATGTATCGCTCGAAGTTGTGGACGATGCGGATGTTCGCGGGCTTCGGCACGGCCGACGACACGAACTGGCGCTTCAAGGAAATCATCAAGTCGGGGGGCGATGGCCTGTCGACGGCGTTCGACATGCCGACGCTGCTGGGCCTGGATTCCGACGATCCGATGTCGTTGGGTGAAGTTGGCCGCTGCGGTGTCGCGATCGACACGTTGGCCGACATGGAGGATCTGTACGCGGGCATCGATCTTGGTGCCACCACCACCTCGATGACCATCAACTCGCCGGCAGCGCCGATCTTCGCGATGTTCATTGCGCAGGCGGAAAAGGCTGGCACGTCCCGCTCGCGGCTGGGCGGCACGTTGCAGAACGACATCTTGAAGGAATATCAGGCGCAGAAGGAATTCGTGTTCCCGCCACGTCAGTCGATGCGGCTAGTGCGCGACACTATTCTGTTCACCGCTGCGGAAATGCCGCGCTGGCACAGTGTCTCCATCTCCGGATATCACATTCGCGAGGCTGGCTCGACGGCCGCTGAAGAGCTGGCGTTCACTTTGGCCAACGGGTTCGCCTACGTCGAGTTGGCGATGAAGGCCGGGTTGCCGATCGATTCGTTCGCCCCTCGCCTGTCCTTCTTCTTCAACGCCCACATCGACTTCTTTGAAGAGATTGCGAAGTACCGCGCAGCGCGCCGCATCTGGGCGCGCTGGTTGCGCGATCGCTACGGGGCAGTGGCGGAGAGGTCGCTGCAGCTGCGGTTCCACACGCAAACTGCGGGCGTGTCGCTGACGGCGCAGCAGCCGGAGGTCAACATCGTGCGCACCGCCATCGAAGCACTGGCCGGTGTCTTGGGTGGTACCCAGTCGCTGCACACCAACTCGATGGACGAGGCGATGGCACTGCCGACGGAAAAGTCGGCCCGCATCGCACTGCGCACGCAGCAGGTGATTGCGTTCGAGACCAATGTTGCCCACGTCGCCGACCCACTCGGTGGTTCGTACTTCGTGGAAGCCCTGACCGACGAGATGGAACGTCAGGCGGAGGAGCTGTTCGCGCACCTCGACGTGTTGGGCGGCGGGTCGATGCTTGAGGGTTGTATCCAGGGCATCGAGGACAACTGGTTCCAGGGTCGCATTGCGGATTCGGCGTTCGATCTGGAACGCAAGATCAACCGCGGCGACCGAATCGTGGTGGGCGTGAATCGCTATACCGAGGGCAACGACGAACGCCCGATGGACCTGTTGGAAATCACCAACGAAGATGAAAACCGTCAGCTGAAGCGGCTGGATGCGGTGCGTCACGATCGCAACCAGGCAGCGGTGACAGAGGTGCTGGGCCGACTGGCCAGCGAAGCAGCCGACCCGGAGATCAACCTGATGCCCACGCTCATCGAAGCCGCCAGCGCATACGCCACACTGGGCGAGATCATGGCAACGATGGGCACCGTGTTCGGTCGCCACGTTGAAGTGCCAGTGATCTGATGAGCGAACGAATCCTGATTGGCAAAGTTGGTCTCGATGGCCACGACCGCGGTGTGAAAGTCGTTGCGCGTATCCTGCGCGACGCAGGCTTCGAGGTGATTTACACGGGCCTGTTCCAAACTCCGGCAACCATGGCCGCCGCTGCCGTCGACGAAGACGTCGACCTCGTTGGCCTGTCGATGCTGTCGGGTGCGCACATGACCCTGGCCCCTGCCGTGGTGGAGGCAATGCGCGCCGCTGGCAGCAACGCTCCGGTGGTGGTCGGTGGCATCATCCCCGACCAACACATCGAGCGCCTCAAGGCCGCCGGTGTCGCCGCCGTACTCACCCCCGGTGCCCCCGCCGACCAGGTGGTCGCCGTCATCCGCCAGGTCCTCGACCAAGCCGCCGCCGCTCAATCCTAAACACGGTGGCAGTGCGCTCAGCGACGTCAGGGCGCAAAGGCAGTACTGGGCAGGTCGGTGTCGCCGCCTTCGAGTGCGTCGCCACTTCTTCGCAGCACATCAGGGTCGGATTCGTGACTCGGGGCTTTCTTCCCATCGTCCGAAGCTGAACATCGCGTAAATGAATCCGCCGGTGAACACGACGATCGACACGATCGCGCCGGCGATGAAGAGAGCCGTTTGGCTCATTGCTGGGGCCGCCGGTGCGCGAGGACGAAGGTACCGAGAGCCAGAATCGAGGGCACCCAGATTCCGACGAAAATGCCGTTGAGCCGGCCTTGGATGTCGTCGCCTGCCTGGAAGTAGAGGGTAATACTGAGCAGGAAGCTGGCGAAGGCAGCAAACAAAAAAGTGCTTTTGAGGATGCGTTCAGGATTCATACCCACAACCCTCTCATACCTGCCGGATTGGGACCTCACGCTGGACGGAAAGCACCGGCCTGCTCTGTCACTCCTTTGTGATGATGAGTACCTGCGTTCGTTAGCGGTTCCTGAGCTGTTGGAGGACTCGGCGATGTTGCCGAGCGCAGGCGATTCTCGCCCAGCCGCGCGAGATGCTGTCGGTGATCTTCGATCTTGCGCAGTAGTACTCTGCGCGACGGGGCTCCGAGCGTGGCCTACAACGAATCGAGCACGAATGAACCAGTACCACGAGGGTCAACGGGAGCTGCAGGATCGGTTCGACACGCGTCGACTCGCCGATCGGTTGGCCGAAGGTGCGAGCGACACGTTCGGCGAGGCCCATGCTGCGTTCGTTGAAGCCCGCGACATGTTCTTCATCGCGTCGAGCGATGCCGACGGTTTGCCGGACTGCTCGTACAAGGGCGGCGACCCTGGCTTCGTGCGCGTCGTCGACGAGTCGACAATTGCGTTCCCGGTGTTCGATGGCAACGGCCAGTTTCGAACACTCGGCAACCTGAAAGTAAATCCGCGTGTCGGCTTACTGTTCGTCGACCTCGAGTCCGGAAGCCGGCTGCGGGTCAACGGCGATGCAGCGTTGAACTTCGACGATCCGCTCATGGAGTCGTACCAAGGTGCAATCTGCGTGGTGCGCGTGCGGGCTCGCTCGATCTTCGCGAACTGCCGCCGCTACGTCCACGAGTACCAAAAGGTCTCGCCGTCCCCCTTTGTCCCGCGCGACCAAGTCGAGCCGCCCGTACCGGACTGGAAACTCCACCCCTGGTTCGACGGCACGTTGCCGGCAGATGACCCCGCCCACGACCCGGGTCGCGAGAACGCCCCAGCCATCCCCCACTTCTGAGCCACCAGAAACGCAAGCTGAGCACCTGCGCGACGACCGACCATTCCACAGCGCAACTAGTGCGAACTCCGGCACGATTGCGAGCGAACTGACCAGACCGATTGTGCCCACGGTCACTCGCTCGCTCTTGTGCTGAGTCTCGCCACCTCTGTGACCGAGTGTCACTCTGCTTTTAGCGCGGACGCCGGTCGCTCACGGATGGCTCCGAAGGCACTGAGCGCGACCAGAAGACCGGTGACCATCACGGCACCGAACGCCATCCAGGTGATCCCATCCCATCCCACCACAGGCCGGGCGACGACGTGCGCCCGATCGGCAATGGCCGACCACACCTGGCGCCCAAGGACGACACCGGCCGGTAACCCGACTAGAAACGCGATCATCAACAGCAGAGCCCCGTGTGCGATCACCGTCGCGCTGACGTCGCGTGGTGTCAGGCCGAGGGCGCGAAGTGTCCCGGTATCACGCCGGTGCCCTCGGACTGTTTGCGAGGCGGCGTGCGCGATGCCGATCAGGCAGAGCCCGATGGCGAGCACAGCCAGCAATGGCGGAAGTGTCTTCACCTGTCCAAGGTTGCTGACCACCTCCGGTACCAGTCCTTGCGCGGTGCCGAAAACCGTGAAGCCGGCGCCGCGTAATGCTGTGTCGGCAGCGATGGCATCCACGTCGGTGGCCCACTCGAACGCCACCTGGTGACTTGCGGTGCCGTTCACACCACCCATGAACTCCGCCCCCGATACCGTCATCGCAAAGCCGACATCGAAGTCGTTGTCGACCACCGGGAAGAGCATCTCGCCGACGATCCGGAAGCGAGCGTGTTGCTCGCCCGCGGTCAACTCGAGGTCGTCGCCCACGCGCAGGTCCAAGGTCTCGAGAGTGGCGGGGCCTACCGCGACCTCGTCGGATCGCTCCGGCAGTCGCCCGACGAGGACAGTGGCATCCGCGTCGCCCCTGCGGCTGTCGAACACCAGCAGGGGAGCGGCGGCCGATCCGGCCGACACACCGTCGGCGAGATGGACTCCGATCAGAGTGGCGATGCGCTCGTCGGCGCTCAAGGCCGTCATGGCCCGGTCGTACGTCGCGAGGTCTTCTCCCGCGTCGATCACCCGTTCCGAGGCAGCCTGTCCGCTGAGGTGCGGGTCGTCCTGGAGACGCTGGATCGAGGCCCCCACCAGCAACACTGCCACGCCGACAGCAACCGCTGCAGTTGCGGCCGCGGCGGCTGCGCGACTTGCCCGACC
>JAYUCY010000002.1:0-13338 GCA_043740085.1 Ilumatobacteraceae bacterium | reverse complement strand
GCAACGAGAACTGGAACGGCAAGGTTCGCTGGTTCCTCCCCAAAGGAATCGACCTCTCGAGCTACACCCAAGACGACCTCGACGCAATCGCCGCGATCATCAACGGTCGCCCGCGCGAGATCCACCAATGGGATACTGCAGCCGAAAGATTCGCCGAGCTTGTCGCGGCCACCACTTGAGCCCGCCTCGCCCTTACCCGCCCATGGGCGGCGGAGGGTGCCACGCGTCGGCGATTGCTGAGCTACCCCGGTCGGCTGCCAAACACCTGACTGCCGCTGCTACGCGCCAGCGGTAGTGGTGGTAGCGGCTTCCTCGCCGCCGACGAACACGTCTTGTTCGGCGACTACGGCTCCGTTGGCGCTGACAATCACTGTCCAGGTGCCGGTGGCATTGAGCGTGAAGCCGTCGCTCTTCTCCAGCACGGCGGTGCCGGTGCCGGCGAGCGGGATCTGGTTGATGGTCATGCCGTTGACAAACGAGTTGACCGGCGGAACAAAGTCGACGGTCAGCCCGGTGAGACCCGCCTCGGGAGTGTTGACCCGGATACGGACGTCGTTCGCGCCGACACGTTCGCTGAACTGCACATCAATCTCCACGGTCCCGGTGATGCTGACGAAGCGATGCACCGCGCCGAGCTGTAGCGAGCTGTCGCCGCTGGCGCTCAACCCTGACGGCGTCAGCGCAAGTAGCCACGCAGTGAGCGCGAGTACAAGCACGCCGATGAGTGCTTCTATGCCGAGCGCGCGCCGCAGTCGAGTGGCCAGTGGCGCGGTCATGGTGTCGACCCGAGACACGCGTTGGCTGATGAACTGACGTGCAGCCACACCGACGAACACCATCACCGAGACGGCCAGCGTCTTCACGATGACGACCAGACCGTGGCTGGTGTCGAGCGCACCGCGGTCCAATTGGAACAGCTGAATCGCGCCGGTGACGACGGTGACCCACAACGCAGGCGTAGCAATACGCGCGAAGCCGCGAACCGCGTGCACCAGGTCCTCCTCGCCCGGCCCGGCGAGTACCACGCGAGTGAGCAAGATCAGACCGCCCAACCACACCGACATTGCCAATGCATGAGCGGCGCCGGTGGCGTTCTCCAGCAAGCTGTACTCAGCGCGGCTGAAGGCCATCGTGACCACTGCGATGCCGGGGGGTACCAGCGCCGCCAGTTGGCTGCTGGGGTCGATGACACGCTCGGGGCGCATGACCGCGTACGCGCTGCCCGCCACAAACACCAGCCGGATCAGCGCTGCCTTGCCGGGCGTGGTGTCCATCAGGTCGCCCCAACCCATGGGCACCAGCGCGCTGCCAATGCCGGCACCCGTTTGGCTGGCGGCAAGCGCGCCAGCGAACAGGTAGGTGGACACCATGGTGAAGATCCAGGTGGTGCGCAGGAAGCGCACGGTGAGGATGTATTCCACACCCTCCGGCCATGCGATGGCGATCAGAACCAGCGAGCCGAACAGCACCGCCAGCCCGAGGTTGCTCAGCAATCGGAACAGGCCGAGCGGCCCGCTACTGCTCGACGATTCGGTGGCCTCGTCGGTGGTGCCGCTGCCCGTGCCGGGTGTCGTGGTGGTGGCCACGGTGGTCGGCGGGATGGTGTCGCCAAGGAAAGTGGTCGTGGTCTCGGGGGCGAGCGTCACGACCGGGTCGTTGGCGACCGTGAACGTGAGACTGCTGGAGCCGGCCGGCTGCAGATTGGGGTCGGTGATCACCCATGCAACCGTGCACTCGCCCTTCGGCGCCGCAGAAATGAGCGCCGCCGACAGCGCAAGACTGTCGGGGGCGAGCACCAGCGGCGTGCCCAGCGACACGATCGCGCCGCCGCACGTCATCGTCATCGTGTTGGTCGGCCCCAGCTGCTGCGCAAAGGTCAATACAATGGAGGCCGGTGACGACTCGATGGTTGCGCCAGCGGCGGGGACCGAGCTGACAAGCGTGTTGTCGGCGGCCATCGCCGTGGGTGCCCAGAACGAACCGACCAATGCAACGATCAACCCAACGGCCAAGCCGATGCGCTTGACATTGATGGCGCCACTCGTGGAGGGGGTGCGCAACCAGCCAAGGGCTGGACGGGCGGACTGCGGGAAAGTGTTCATGGAAGTGCAACAAAGCTAGTCACTAGCGACCCGCAAAGGGGTCCACCTTGCGTGCCGTTCAATTGCCGCGGCCACATCGGCCTTCGGTGTCGCACCCCTGGGTAGAGTCGCAGCGATGGCCACGCAGTCGCTCTACCGCCGCTACCGCCCCCGACGCTTCAGTGAAGTCAAGGGGCAGGAGCATGTTGTCCGTTCGTTGCGCAACGCGGTCATCAACCACCGCGAAGGCCAGGCTTATCTCTTCTCCGGGCCTCGGGGCACCGGCAAGACCACCTCCGCGCGCATCCTCGCCAAGGTGCTCAACTGCGAGAACCCGCAAGATGGTGAACCCTGCTGCGAATGCGCGTCCTGCATCTCCGTCGAGCGTGGAACCAGCTTCGATGTGCACGAGCTCGACGCCGCCAGCAACAACGGCGTGGAATCCATCCGCGACATCATCGACAAGGCGTCGCTGGGCACCCCAGGCCGCCATCGCGTCTACATCCTCGACGAAGTGCACATGCTCACCAAGGGTGCCGAGGCCGCGCTGCTGAAGACACTGGAAGAGCCGCCGCCTCATGTGGTGTTCGTGCTTGCCACCACCGACCCGCAGAAGGTCAGCGAAACCATTCGTAGCCGTACGCAGCACCTCCAGTTCCATCTGCTGCCGATGGACGTGATGGAGGATCACATTCGCTGGCTGGCTGGCGATGCCGGTATCGAACTCAGCGACGAGGCAATGCAGTCCGTGCTTCGCCAAGGTGGCGGCTCCGCTCGCGACACCGTGTCCGCGCTGGAGCTAGTGGCCTCCGGTGGCGGTGAGCCGCTGGACATCACACCGCTCGACGAGTTCATCGAAGCGTTCATCGAGCACGATCCTGGCCGCGCGCTGGCGGTTGTCGCATTGGCCGTTCAGCAGGGTCGCGACCCGCGCACGCTCACCGACGACATTGTCCGTCATCTGCGCGACTGCTTTCTTTCGCTCATGGCACCCGAATTGGTGCAACTGCCGGTGCAGCGCGCCGAGGAAGTGTCGGCGCTTGCCCAGCGGATGGGTGCGGCCGCGGCAGTGCGGGCCATGGAGCGGTTGGGCGAGATGCTGGTGGAAATGCGCCACGCCCCCGACCCACGGCTACTGCTGGAAGTTGCGCTCGTGCAGCTGACGCACGAGGCCGCCAGCAACGACATGTCGGTGCTGCTGGAGCGTATCGAACGCCTGGAGCATCAGGTTGCGTCCGGTGGGGCGGCCGCGCCAGCCGCTCGCCCCGCGCCCGTGGACCCAGCGACCGGACGCGCCGCACTCGGCGGCCGGGCCCGACCCGCAGCGGCGGCCGCGACCCCGGCTCGTGCAGCGCCATCTCCGGTTCCGGCCGTCCAAGCCCCCGTCGCCGCGCCGCTCGCTGTGGCCCCTGTCGTCGACGCTCCGGCGGCAGCATCAGCAACCGAGGCGTCGCCGCCCGCGCCCTCACCGGTCGCGCCCACACCGGTCGCGCCCACGCCGCCCACGCCGCTCGCGCCGGCTGCCGCGCCGCTCGCAGCCACGGATCTGGTCGCGGCGGCAGTGGCCCGTTGGTCCGCCGACATCAAGCCCACGCTGAAGGGCTTTGCGCGGGCGATGTACTCCAGCACCACCGTCTTGGGCGAACGGAACGGGGCGCTCACCATTGGCGTGTCCAACGAGACGCAGAAGGCGAAGTGCGAAGAGCACCGCCGCGACGTGGAGGCCGCGATTGCAGCGGTTGTCGGCGGCAAGGTGGCGGTGCAATTGGTGGTCCATTCCGGCAATGACGACCACGATGATCACGGCAACGGCCCCGGCGCCAGCAACGTGGTGCCGTTGAAACGCTCAGTCGAGCAGACGACACAGGAGGAGGACGAGGCGATCGACCTCAACGATCTCATCGATGCGCCGTCCGAGACCATCGTCTCTCAAGTCGAGCGTGTCGCGCTGGCGTTCCCCGGCTCCACGTTTGTGGACGAATAAGTCGTGGCCGTCTACACACAGCCAGTCCAGACGCTGATCGACGAGTTGGGTCGCATGCCCGGCGTTGGTCCCAAGTCGGCGCAGCGCATCGCCTTCCACCTGCTGAAGATTCCCGCCGACGACGTGGCTCGCCTTGCGCAAGCGATCATCGAAGCGAAGGCTCGCGTCCGTTTCTGTAGCCGCTGCTGGAACTTTGCCGAGGGCGAGCTGTGCCCCATCTGTCTCGACGATCGCCGCGACAGCAACGTGCTCTGCGTCGTTGAGGAGTCGCGCGACATCATCTCGATCGAGAAGACCGGTGAGTTCAAGGGCCGCTACCACGTGCTACTGGGTGCGATGAATCCGCTCGATGGCATTGGCCCGGAGCAGTTGAAGATGAAGGAACTCTTCGCCCGCATCGAGCCTGAGGATGTGCAGGAAGTGATCCTGTGCACCAACCCCAACACAGAGGGCGAGGTCACCGCGATGTACATCGCCCGGATGATGAAGCCCTTCGGCGTGAGAGTAACGCGCATCGCTAGCGGTCTGCCCGTGGGCGGCGATTTGGAGTATGCCGACGAGCTGACGTTGGGCCGTGCCCTCGAAGGCCGCCGGGAACTGCTCGGGTAACCGCGCCGGTATTGACCGGGGTCAAAAATATTACTGGGGTACCAACCCTGGACCTGGTAGCGGGCGGACGGGCCAGCTCCAGAGGTGGTACCCCAGATCTTGAGCACCGGTGCGAGCTGCGCTTGCGCAAATCACGCTGGTGTATGTTGCGGTTACATTACGACCAAGTCTCGAATATGTCAACTCTGTCACAATCTTTGTCGAATCGACACATTTTGTCGATTCCGCCGGACCGTGAAAATTTCTGAGTGTTCCTAGTTCCGCCGGATACCGAACGGGAAACACCAAGAACCCGCTGTGGGACGGGTGTTGCAGTCGTTGGGTTGAGCTGTGCGGAACTCGAACTTGCCAGGCTGATCCAGCGTCTACCGGTGGAGATTTAATATGTCGTACAACGTGATGCACGGTCGCGCTGGCGCCGACGAGCTCGCCCACGAGGTGCTACACGGTGCGCAGGACGATGGCGTCGCCTTGGCCGCCGCCGCCGCACAGGGCTGCCGCGCCGGTGCCGCCGCCGCGGCGACGCAGTTCGTGCAGGATTGTCAGGGCCAGACGGTTGCCACTCATGCCAATCGGGTGGCCGAGGGCGATGGCGCCACCGTTGACGTTGACGATCTCGTCGCTGATCCCCAACTCGGCGATGGAGGCAATACCGACTGCGGCGAACGCCTCGTTGATCTCAAACAGGTCGACATCGGCAACGGTCTTGCCGGCACGCTCCAGCGCCCGCAGGATGGCGCGGCTGGGCTGGTGCAGCAGCGAGGCGTTGTCCGGCCCGGCGACCATGCCGTACGAGACGAACTGGCCCAGGGGCGTGACACCGCGAGCGTTGACCGCCTTCTCGCTCATCATCACAATCGCCGAACCACCGTCACTGATCTGCGAAGCGTTGGCGGCGGTGATGGTGCCTTCCTTGTCGAACGCCGGCTTGAGGCCACCAAGGGACTCCATCGTCGTGTTTCCCCGCACGCCCTCGTCGGCCGCGACGACAGTGGGGTCGCCCTTGCGCTGCGGGATGACGACCGGCACGATCTCGTCGGTCAGCCGGCCTTCGGCGATGGCGGCCGCGGCGCGCACGTTGCTCTTCATCGCCAGCTCGTCCTGCTGTTCGCGAGTGATGTTGCCCGCTGCGTAGCGCTCGGTGCCCAATCCCATCAGACAGGCGTCGAACGCGCACCACAGACCGTCGCGCACGATCGCGTCTTGTAGTTCGGTGTTGCCGTAGCGAAAGCCGCCACGGGCGCCCTGTGCGAGGTACGGCGCATTCGTCATGCTCTCCATGCCGCCGGCGATGACGATGTCGGCTTCGCCGCTCATGATCATCTGATTGGCGAGGTAGATCGAGTTGAGGCCGCTGAGGCACACCTTGTTGATGTTGATGCTGGGCACACTCATCGGAATGCCGGCGTTGCTGGCGGCCTGACGCGACGGCACCTGGCCCTGGCCCGCAGTGAGCACTTGGCCCATGATCACGTGCTCAACCTCTTCGGGGGCGACGCCGGCGCGCTCGAGCGCGGCCTTGATGGCGAAACCTCCGAGATCGGCGGCGCTGAACGACGCCAGTGCGCCGCTCAGCTTGCCGATTGGGGTGCGGGCTCCGGCAACGATGTACGAACCAGACATGACTTGACCTCCATCAGACGATGGTCGCAGCGTATGCGCCGCAACCTGCTCGGCTGCAATGGAAGTGACGCGCTGATCATCTCGCCACCTGGCTCACAGCGAAACAAGCGCGTCACTTCGAGCTATCGACGAACAGTGCCTCAGTTGATGGACGGTGCCTAGGCGGCGAGCACGTCGTACAGGTCGCTGCTTTCGTATCCGAACGCCCACATGATGATGCCCCGCCAGCCAGCACGTTGTGCGGCATCGGACCGCTGGTCGACGCTGTACGCGTCGGGCACGTACACGGTGTGTTGCACCGTGCAGGACACGTATGGCGATGGAGTGGAGAGGCGAAGCGCCGGCTGCAGCGGACTCCCGGCGGCGGCGGCGTTGATTTCGGCAATGATGATGCTGGCCGGCGGCACGACCGGTGCGGGCAGCGGCTTGGTTCGTGGCCCGCTGACCGTGGACGTCCACAGGAACTTCAACTCTCCGGACCCGTCGCGAACACCGGTATGCCCGGCCGTCACGACGGGGATGTTCTTCATCAGCACGCTGTCGCGGGAGAGTGCGCCGTCAGGGCACGTTTCGCTGGCGACCTTCTTTGTGATCCAGTGCCGTCCGTATGACGGCACGCCCAGTTGCAGCTTGGCCACCGGCACCTGCGCCACCCGTTGGCTGTAGTCCATCACATTGGTGACCCAGTTCATCGGGGCGATTGGCCCTGGCGTGGTGATGCTCCAGTCGTACACCATCAGTCGCAGCCGGTCGATGAAGGGTGCGATCTGGTCCTGCGCATACACCGTGTAGCCGGAGCTGCCGCTATTCCAGACAGGCGGCACGGTGACGCTCAGCAGCAGTTTGCTCGCGTGCAGCGCAGCACTGAGCTCCCTGACGAACGCCACCCAGTTCGGGGTGATCTCGGTCCAGGGCTGGCCGGGGTGGTCGAAGGCGAACACTTCGTAGTCAAGGTCGATGCCGTCGTAGCCCTTGCTGACTGCCAGGTTGACGATCTGCTGCACGTGAAAGGTGCGGGTAGCTGGGTCGGCGAGTAGGCCGCTCATCACACCGCCGCCGGTGCTATCGAAGATGCCGGCGAAGAGCAGCAAGCCCGCGTTGCGGGCGGCGTTGACGGTTGCGTCGAGCTGCGTCTGAGATCCCAGCAGCTTGAGGGTGCCGTCGTTGTTGGTGCCGTAGAACAGTGGTGTCACGTCGCCGATGGAGCCGGAGCGATTGATGATCGCCGCGCGACTGGGTGCCGTTCCCCAATACGGAACCCAGCCACTGACAAAATGGGCTGGCGCGGTGAGTGCTTCGGGCCGGGCGGTGGTGGCCTGGTTGGTCGGCTGCGCCAGCCAACCGCCGATCACTCGGTCTGGCTGGCAGGCCGACAACAGCAGTGCTGTTGCGACGACGAAAACCCTGCGGGTTCGGGAGGCCACAACCTCGACGTTAGTGGCCCGGTTCGCTCACGGGGCCGCGGGCGTCCGTGACTATCGTGACGCAAGTGGCGTTGAACGAAGCCGAGACCCGCAGCGAGGGTTCGCCGAACAGCCGCAGGCGTTGGCGATGCTGGTGATCGTCGACGAAGCGGGCGGCTGAACCGCGGCTTACTGCTCCGTGATGGTGATGGAGCCGATGTCAATCGGCTCCAACGGCGGGCCGTCAGACGGGTTACTCAGCGCGTTCAGCGCGGCGACCACACCTATGTCGGCTTCGTCGACCTGGCCAAACAGCGAGTAGCTGGGAGGCAGCGCTGCGCCATTGCTGCCAGAGATGATGAAGAACTGGCTGCCGTTGGTGTTCGGTCCGGCGTTGGCCATTGCAATCGAGCCAATTTGGTATGCCTCGGTGGGCAGTTCGTCGGCGAATTCGTAACCGGGGCCACCGTTTCCAGTGGCGGTGGGGTCGCCGCACTGCACCACGAAGTTTTGAATCGCCCGGTGGCAGGTGGTGCCATCGAAGTAGTGGTAGCGGGCCAGGTTGACGAAACTATTGACCGTCATCGGCGCAATGTCGGCACGCAGTGTGATGTGCAGCGTGCCGTGATTGGTCTCGATCGTGGCCGCGTAGCCCTTGCCGGGCTCGATGCAAACCGGCGGGTAGGCCGCGAAGGTGGCTTGCTTGTCAGCGCTGCCATCCGCTGGGGCGCACCCGTCGGTGGTGGTCGCCGTGGCTCCGGCGTCGACGGATGTGTTGTCGCTGGATGTGGAGGTGTCGTCGCCGCACGCTGCGAGCATGGCGATGGCGATGGTGAGGGTGAAGGTTCGGCGGAGGGCACGTGACATGCCGTGACTCTTACACGCAGTGGGCGCGCGTCGCATGTCGCGCAGGCGTTCGGGATGCACCGCCACCTTTGCTGTGGTGTCGCGCGTTCCCACCGGTTCGCTGCCGGTTGCTACCCGTCAGTAACCTCGCCAGATGCAGCACATCCTCGACGCCATCCAGTCCAACGCCAGCGCGGAAGAGTTCGCTGGTTTGGTCGTGCCCGATAGCTACCGTGCAGTGCACGTCCTGAAGGACGAGCAAGACATGTGGAAGGGCGTCGAGTCGAACGACAAGGACCCACGCAAGAGTCTGCACGTCGGCGAAGTGCCCACGCCCGAGCTGGCACCCGACGAGGTGTACCTGGCCGTGATGGCCAGCAGCATCAACTTCAACACGGTGTGGGGCAGCATCTTCGAGCCGATCAGTACCTTCGGTCCCATGGCTCGCCTTGCCCGCGAGAGTGCGTGGGCCAAGCGCCACGATCAGCCGTATCAGGTGGTGGGCAGCGACGCCGCCGGCGTCGTGATCAAGGTGGGCACGGCCGTGCGCAACTGGAAGCCGGGCGACCGTGTGACCGTGCACTGCAACCACGTTGACGACCAGGACCCCAGCGCCCACGACGATTCGATGATGGCCGCCAACCAGCGCATCTGGGGTTACGAAACCAATTTCGGTGGCCTCGCCGACATGTGCGTGGTGAAGGCCAACCAGCTGATGCCCAAGCCTGCCCACCTGACGTGGGAAGAGGCTGCGGTCAGCGCGCTGTGCAACAGCACCTCGTATCGCATGCTCGTCGGTCGCAACGGCGCGCAGATGAAGCAGGGCGATGTCGTCCTCATCTGGGGTGCCACCGGCGGTATCGGCGCCTACGCGACGCAGTACGTGCTCAATGGCGGCGGCATTCCCGTGTGTGTTGTGTCGTCGCCCGACAAGGCCGACATCTTGCGCAAGATGGGCGTTGAGCACATCATCGACCGCACCGCGGCCGGCTACCAGTTCTGGAAGGACGAGCACACCCAGGACGAGACAGAATGGCGTCGGCTGGGCAAGGACATTCGCGACCTGTGTGGCGAAGACCCCGACATCGTGTTCGAGCACCCCGGCCGTTCAACGTTCGGAGCGTCGATGTACGTGACGAAGCGCGGCGGGACCGTCGTGACCTGTGCGGCCACCAGCGGCTTCATGATGGAATTCGACAATCGCCACTTTTGGATGCGGCTGAAGAAGCTGGTCGGTTCACACTTCGCCAACTACAAGGAAGCGTTCGAGGCCAACCGGCTGATTGGTAAGGGGATGGTGCACCCGGTGATGAGCCAGGTCTTCCCGCTGGTGCAGACCGGCGAGGCCGCGTTCCAAGTGCACCACAACATGCATGAAGGCAAGATCGCCGTGTTGGCTCTGGCCCCGACGGAGGGCCTAGGCGTCACCGACGAGGTCCTGCGTGCCAAAGTCGCCGACCAACTCACCTGGTTCCGCCGCTAGTCCGGCGCCGGTTCCACGGGTTCTGGGTGTATCCCGTTCCGGCAACCGGAACAGAAACCACCCAGGTCCCGTCGTGGGACTCAGGCCCCCCATTTGCGAGGGCAAAGGTTGCGCGCGCAAATGGGGGTGATTCCGTCTCACTTTCGGTTCTGGGTGTAATCCGTCCTGGCTTCCGGGACGGAAGCCACTCAGATCGCCGACGCGGACTGCCGCAAATGGGTACTGAGGACTGCAGCCTTGGGATGAGGACGGTTTCTACTGATGGTTGATTGGCGGACTCCTCACGCGCGTAAGGATGGCACTCGGCCGCGCTGGAGTCACTTGGACGATGCCGGCGATCTGGCCATCGGCGAACTGTGAGTCGATGCGTAGAGCTGCCCAGTTGCCGTCGCCGGCGTGTCAGAAGGCCAACACCGAGCCGTCGCCCTCGGTCACCTTCCAGCCCTCGTACCCAGCCACCGTCACCTGCTGCGGGTTGGGCCACTCCGCTAGCCAGGACAATTCGCCGCGGTTATTCGCCCACGCTCCGGGTGATCGTGGGTATGTAACTGCTCAGCGGGTCGTGGTTCGATGGCGTGTACATCTGCACCAGCCGGTTCTCGCCAGACTGGCCGAACGCCTCCAATCGTCGAATTCGCTGATGGCTGTCGTCCCCGCTCGCAAGCCCTGTCTGCCCGTCTGCATGTCCGCCTTGACGCCACCGGGCGCCGATCTGTTTCACTGGGTGCATGTTGCTCACCGAAATCGACCACGTCGCCATTGCCGTCCGCGACCTCGAAGCTGCCATCGACTACTACCAGCGGGCCTTTGGCGCCACCGTCGACCATCGCGAAGTCGTGGAGAGCGATGGCGTGGAGGAAGCGCTACTGAAGGTCGCGGAGAGCTACATCCAGCTGCTCACGCCCACCCGCGACGACAGCCCGGTGGCGAAGGCGATCGAGAAGCGTGGCGAAGGCCTGCACCACATCGGCTACCGCGTTGCCGACTGCGGCGAGGCGTTGGCATCGATGATCGCCGCCGGCGCAACCCCCATCGACAAGGCGCCCCGCCCGGGCAGCCGCGGCACGACGGTGGCATTCGTCCACCCGAAGGGCAGCTTCGGCACCCTCATCGAGCTCGTCCAGGAGTAGGTGTAGGTCTGCCGCATCCGAGTGCTCACTCGCACCCCGGGGTGTGAGTTCCCACTCGCATGACGGTGCGGGACTCGCACTGACCGCGTAGCACTCGCACTGGTGGTGTGGCACTCGGGTTAGTCGGCTTGGACGATGAGGCCTTTCAGGTATTCGGCTTCGGGGAAGGGCAGCGGCACGGGATGGTCGCTGGGTTGGTGCAACCGGCCGATGATGCGGGCCTCGCGCTGAGAACCCGGACGGCGGGCATCGAGCGCGGCGCCGGCCACCACCTTCTGAAACAGGTCCATGCTCATCGCGCCGCTACACGACCACGTCATCAGCACACCCCCCGGCGCCAGCAGCTTCAGCGCCAGCAGGTTGAGGTCCTTGTACGCACGGGTCGCCTTGTCCAGCTGGCGTTCGGTGTTGGCCAGCTTGGGCGGGTCAAGCATGATCAGGTCGTACTGCTGCGCTCGGTCGCGCAGCCCGCGCAGTGCAAGGAATGCGTCGGCCTCCATCAACTCGCCAACGTCGACCCCGTTCAACGCACCGTTGCGCGCTGCAACGGCCAGTGCCGGGCCGGACGAATCGATCGACAGCAGTGACGTCGCCCCAGCCGCGGCAGCGATCACGCTGAACGCGCCCGTGTAGCTGAACACGTTGAGCACTCTCCGCCCAGCCGCAAAGCCCCCAACCACCCCACGCGCGTCGCGCTGGTCGAGGTAGAAGCCGGTCTTGTGGCCGCCCTCCACCTCCACCGCGAACTGATGGCCGCCCTCGTGGGCCATCAGTTCGCGCGACGGTGCCGAACCACGCAGCAGCCCTACCACCGGCGGTAGCCCCTCGCGCTCGCGTACGTCGGCGTCGCTGCGTTCGTACACACACGCCACACCGGGCAGCGCGAAGAGCGCGTCGGCCAGCACGTCGCGCCATGCATCGGCACCGGCTGTTGTGAGCTGGAGAACGACGGTGTCGCCATAGCGGTCGGCGATCAGCCCGGGTACGCCGTCGGCCTCGCTGAACACAAGACGGGCCGAGTCGGTGAGCCCGGACGACAACAACGACGAGCGACGAGCAGCAGCGGCCGCCACACGCGCTGCCACGAACTCGGCATCTACCGGGGCGTTGGCACCGAACGTCCACATGCGTGCTCGGATCTGAGAGGCCGGGCTGTAGGCCGCCCAACCCAGCTCGGCGCCGTCCGCAGCGCGTACCAGCACCGTGTCGCCAGCCGCCGGCGATCCGTCAACGCAGGCAACACCACCGCTGAAAATCCACGGATGGCGGCGCTGCAACGACCGCTCTCTAGTCGGTTGCAGCCAAAGTGTTGCGTGTGCGGAACTCACGCCGTCACGGTAACGGAGAGGTGCTCCGGTGCGCAGCGTGGTTGCTTCTGCGTTGCGTCGAGGCCGAATCAGCCCATGAAGAGCGTCAGGCGAGTGAGAGTTCGGAGGGTCCGCCGTTGCTGACCAGCCATCCGTCGGATTGCATCTGGCGCTGCACCAGTTCGTCGATCTGCTGGCGCAGCATCATGTTCTCGTGCACGCAGCCCTCGAGCGCGTGCAGTACACCGCTCATCCGCTCTTCCATCGCGGAGAGACTGGCAGCTACGTCTGACGGCAACGCGCTGCCGCTGATATGCGGGCGAGCATCGACGCCGTCGAGGCGGTTGTTGATGTCGGCTCGGAGCCGATCGAGCAGGCCGATGATGGTGCTCTGCGACCGGTCGAGATCGGCGCGGGCCTCGGCGCGCACGTGATCGTCACCTTGCTGGGCGATGGTTGCGTACGAAGCGGTCGCGGTGTACTGGGCGAGTACCTGTTGCTCCACCCTCACGACGCGCTCGCGCAGTTCCGCCGTTTGGGGCAACGACGACTCGTCGGACTCGGGTGGTAGGAATGGCGCTGCAAAGTCGTCCGCTTCTCGCCGGCTCTTGTCGCTGCGTCGCATGTGGTTCCACCCTTCGCTCCGGCCGCTCGGCGGCCGCCTGAACATCAGCGATGTCATCGGCTCGCGGGTACCCGACCTTGAGCCCGCGTCTTGAGAATCACTTGAAGAACAAATCGCTCAAGTCGGGTGGGAGCACTTCCGACAATTTTGCTGCGACCGCACCGCTCTTGCGGGTCGGCGTTGTCAGTGAGTTGCACACTCAAGCGGGAGGTTTCCAAAATGGACCAGCAGATCAATCAGACCGAGA
>JAYUCY010000001.1:0-70582 GCA_043740085.1 Ilumatobacteraceae bacterium | reverse complement strand
GGGTGCGAGTACCCACTCGCACGGGCACGTGGCACTCGCACCAGGGTTCAGCGGACTCGGTGCTCTCCGACGCGATCATCTCGGCGACACACCACTAGCCGGCCCGGCGGCGCTTGATTCTCGGCGTGGGGATTGTCACCCCTCTTTGATCCTCGTTCGTCTGTCATGTCAACACTCAACGAAAGGAACTTTCATGGACACAATCAATAAGCGGTGGCTTGCGGCGGCACTTGTCGTGGCGGCCGGTTCGCTGGGTACCGGCGTCGCCTTGGCGGCCGGCGGCTCGGCGCGCTCGTCGGGACCCGACTTCACGTATGGCAGCACACCCTTCGCAAATGCGACCGCCCGCGTTCACGTGGTTCATACGGGCAATGGGGGCACGCATGTCACCCTGCACATCCTCGGTGTCGATGCGCCGGCCGGCCGCACCTTCGGCGCGCACGTGCATAAGTTCGCTTGCGGAGCCTCCGGAGGCGCCGCCGGCCGGCACTACGAAAATGCCGTCACCGGCGCGCTCGAGAGCCGCGAGGTCTGGCTCGACTTCACCGTCAATGCAGACGGCATCGGCCACGCCGAAGCCAAACGCCCTTGGTCGCTCGACGAGACTACTCAGCGCTCGGTCATCATCCATGCTCAACCAACCGCGGCGGACGGTACGGCTGGCGCGAGATTGGCGTGTATTGACCTAGACGGAAAACCCTGACACCACAGAGGTCGTGGACTGTCCTCAGCTTGTCGCGACTGGACGGGGCAATCGGAAAGGCGTTGCTCCGTTCAATCCGAAGCTGCACCCTCCCAACGCCGGCACTCTCCATGTCAGGCGCTGCCATGGCCGACCTATGCTGCCGAAAACGAAGAGTGGACCGGCTCGTAGCCGGTCCACCTTCGCTGTGATGTGATCGCACGCTGCTCGCCCGCGATTGCTGCGTACGCTCTCCCGCACCTCGTTGTCCAGGTATGCAGGACCGGCGGCCAAGCGGGCCGCGGCGTCGATGTCGTCGGTCATTCGTGGTCGGTCGAAGGTTGGTCCGAATCCGGTTCCGTAGCGAGCCCCGATGATGGTGCGCTGTAGTTGGGGCAGGATAGGAACGACGAGGCTGACGCCAGCAACAGCGTTCGGCCGACGAGGAGCAACAATGACGACGACCCCCACTCACGAAGGTTCTGCGCAGGGAGCCCACCACCTCCCGGCCGCCTCCGGCGACTCTTCCACGACGCGTTCACCACACGACGCGATGGGTCACGGTGGGCACGCTGGCATGTCGATGGCTTCGATGGTTGCCGACATGCGTCGCCGTTTCGTTGTGGCTGCGGTCCTGTCGATCCCGATTCTGATGTGGTCCCCAATCGGTCGGGATGTTCTCAACTTCAGCGTGAGCGCACCGTTCGGGCTGCGTGACGACATCGTTCAGCTGGTCCTGAGCCTTCCGGTGGTGTTCTGGGCGGGATGGATCTTCTTCGATGGTGCTGTCCGAGCGCTGCGGGCGCGCACGTTGGACATGATGGTGTTGGTCGCTGTGGCGGTCGGGGCGGGATGGTTGTACTCCCTCGCGGTCACCGTCACGGGCGGTGGCGAGGTCTTCTACGAGGCCGCCTCGGTGCTGACCACCTTTGTGCTGCTCGGCCATTGGTTCGAGATGCGGGCCCGTGGTGGTGCGAACGAAGCGATACGAGCCTTGATCGATCTCGCCCCACCAAAGGCCACGGTGATTCGCGACGGCAACGAGGTCGAGATCCCGACCTCGGAGGTCGCGGTCGGTGATCTGCTGCTCATCCGCCCAGGTGCCAAGGTGGCTGTCGATGGTCTGGTGGAGGACGGCGACAGCGATCTCGACGAGTCGATGGTGACCGGAGAGAGCCTGCCGGTTCACAAAGCGGCGGGCGATCAGGTGATCGGGGCAACGCTGAACACGACCGGCACCCTGCGGGTACGCGCCACCAAGGTTGGCGCCGACACGGCCTTGGCGCAGATCGTGAAGCTGGTGCAGGAGGCGCAGAACTCCAAGGCGCCGGGGCAACGCCTGGCGGATCGGGCGGCGTTCTGGCTCGTGTTCGTTGCCTTGCTCGGCGGTGCTGCCACGTTCGTCGTGTGGTATTTCCTCGCCGACCGTTCTGTCTCGGAGGCGATGCTGTTCGCGATCACGGTGGTCGTCATCACCTGTCCGGATGCGCTGGGGTTGGCGACCCCAACGGCGATCATGGTCGGCACCGGCCTCGGCGCCCAGCGAGGCGTGCTGTTCAAAAATGCGATGGCCCTCGAGACCGCAGCACGCATCGACACCGTGGTGATGGACAAGACGGGAACCCTGACCAAAGGCGAGCCGGAGGTTACCGACATCGTCACCGAAGGCATCGATGAGGCCGTGATGCTTGCGTTGGTCGCTGCGGTGGAACGCGAGTCCGAGCATCCGCTCGCACGGGCGGTGGTCATCGCCGCCGAGTCCCGTGGGGCGGCTGTCATGAGCGCCGAAGGATTCGACAGCGTGCCCGGACATGGCGCGCTAGCCACCGTCGATGGTCGTCGCGTCGCAGTCGGCAACCGGCGGTTGATGGAACGCGAAGGCATCGACCTCGGCGCGCTCGCTGCGCGGCGCCAGCAGCTCGCCGAGAGCGGGCGCACCGCTGTGATCGTGGCCGTCGACGGCCGCGCAGTCGGACTGATCGCAATGGCCGATGCCCCTCGCGACACTGCCGCAGCAGCCGTGGCCGCCCTCCGCGATCTCGGCATCGAGGTGGTGATGCTCACCGGCGACAACGAGGCCACCGCGAAGCGGATTGCTGGGATCCTCGGCGTCGACAACGTGATTGCCGAGGTGCTGCCTGGCGACAAGTCGGCCAAGATCGCCGAGCTGCAAGCCAAGGGTCGCAAGGTGGCCATGGTCGGCGACGGCGTGAACGACGCCCCTGCGCTCGCTCAGGCCGACATCGGGATCGCCATCGGAGCAGGCACCGACGTCGCCATCGAAACTGCCGATTTGGTGCTGATGCGATCCGACCCGCTCGACGTGCCCGTCGCGCTGCAAATCGGGCGCGGCACGCTGCGCAAGATGCGTCAGAACCTGGGCTGGGCGGTCGGCTACAACGTCATCGCCCTGCCGATCGCCGCCGGGGTCTTCGAACCCGCCTTCGGATTGGTCCTGCGCCCGGAGATCGCCGCACTTTCCATGTCTGGCTCCAGCATCATCGTTGCCGTCAATGCAGTGATGCTCAAGCGAATCAGGCTTCCTGAGGCGCATTGATCGATCATTGCTCAGGCGACTGCTGGATATGAGCTCGCAACGGCTGAACGTCGAGAATATACCTCCGGGGGTATAATGAGGGGGAGTCGTTTTCGAAGGAGATGTACCCATGGCCGAACTGGTGTCGATCGCAGGGTCTTTGCCCGCCGAGGCGGTGATCGCGGTCGACGGTTCGAGTCTGGCTGTGTGTCGTCTCGTCGGTATGCACGAGGTCCGAACTGGGGGATTGCGGTGATTTCTATTGTCACGATCGAGACCAAGTCGTTGGGTGACCGAAGCTACGTGGTGCATGACGGGTCGGTCGCCGCGGTCATCGATCCGCAGCGCGATATCGACAGGGTGGTGGCGGTCGCCGCCGATCTCGGGGTGCGTATCTCGCACGTGTTCGAGACGCACATACACAACGATTACGTGACCGGAGGACTCGAACTGGCTCGGGTTGTTGGTGCCCTGTACGTGTTGTCGGCCGACGAAGACGTCGAGTTCGATCATGTCGGGGTCCGCGACGGCGACAATCTCGAAGTAGGCGGATTTGTCGTCCAGGTCGTTCACACTCCGGGGCATACACCCCATCACCTGTCGTTTGTGGTCAGCGAAGACGGTCGTCCTCGTGCCGTGTTCACCGGTGGATCGATGTTGTATGGAACCGTTGGCCGCACCGATTTGATCGGCGACGACCAC
Organism: Ilumatobacteraceae bacterium; assembly: GCA_043740085.1. GTDB lineage: Bacteria > Actinomycetota > Acidimicrobiia > Acidimicrobiales > Ilumatobacteraceae > UBA668. The sequence continues at coordinate 66,662 of JAYUCY010000001.1, read as the reverse complement.
ACTGAGCAGCTGACGCGTGCCCAGTTCCGGTCGGTGCGTGACCTCGCTCGGCGGCTGCCGGGCGAGGTTGCTGTCCAACCGACGCACGGGTTCGGCAGTTTCTGCTCCTCCACGGAGGCGAGCGGCGTCGATGCCAGCACCATTGCCGCGGAACGGTCGACCAATGTTGCGCTCACCGTCGATGATGAGGACCGCTTCGTCGAGCAGTTGATGTCCGGTCTCACGGCGTACCCGCGCTACTACGCCCACATGGGCGCGCGCAACCGTCAAGGCCCGAGCGAGGTGGACCTTTCGCCCCCGACGCGGGTCGATCCGGTCGAGCTGCGTCGCCGGATCCATGCCGGTGACTGGGTGGTGGATCTGCGCGCTCGACGTGCGTTTGCTCTCTCGCACCTGGCAGGCACCGTCAACGTCGAACTCGACGACAAGTTCGTCACCTACCTTGCCTGGACGATCCCGTGGGGGACACCGGTTACGCTGGTCGGAGACACCGCCGACGAGATCGCAGTCGCGCAGCGAGACCTCGCTCGGATAGGGATCGATCGACCAACCGGCGCTGTCAGCGGCGGACTCGAACAATGGGCTGCCGGCGGCGAGTGTCGCACCTACCGGGCCGCGAAATTCACCGACCTGGCAGAGGAGATCGGTCGCCCTGTCGTGGTCGTGGTGGATGTCCGCCGTGAGGACGAGTGGTCCGAGGGCCATGTACGCGGTTCGGTTCACGTGCCACTCGATCAGCTCGAAAGCCGGATGGTCGAGATACCCGAGGGCGAGTTGTGGGTGCACTGCGCGTCGGGCTACCGGGCTGCGATCGCCGCGTCGCTACTGGACCGCGCCGGCCGCACGGTGGTGCTGATCGACGACGACTGGACCTCGGCGCAACGTCAGTTGGGTCTCACGATGGCCGAAGCACCACAAGATTCAACAAACAATCAGAAACACAAGGAGACATGAGCATGGAATATGCGCTGACAATCGAGATGACACTGTCCCAGGACGACGCCATCGCCAAGGTGAGAGAAGCCTTTGCCGCCCAAGGCTTCGGGATCCTGACCGAGATCGATGTCCAAGCCACCCTCAAGGCCAAGACCGGCGCCGAGATCGAGCCATACCTGATCCTTGGTGCCTGCAACCCCCAGTTGGCACATCAGGCGCTCGACATCGAGCGCCAGATCGGGCTGCTGCTGCCCTGCAACGTCGTCGTCCGCGCCGGAGATGGCTGCACGATCGTCGAAGCTCTCGACGCGAAAGTCATCTCCGAGGTTCCAGGCCGCGCCGAGCTCGCACCCATCGCCGAAGAAGCCGGCCGGCGCATCCGCGCCGCCCTCGACACCCTCCGTCAACAGTCATGACAACTCACGACACACCAAGGAGAAATCGATGAATCGGCGGTTCACAGCGGGGTGCGGCGCTCGAGTTCTCAAGCCGTGAGCGGTACTCCTCGACAGTGATCTCACCGCTGGCAGCGAGTTCAGTCGATCGTCGCACCCGTCCCGGTGGAGCGGCGGCGCTGCCGCAATAGCCACGCCTTCGATAGTCTACGACAGAATGTCGTAGAGGAGGGTGGCCATGGCCGCGTCGCGAAGAGATCATCGATGATTCCTCGAGCAAGGCCATCGGGCGCAAGCCGGAATCGAATGACCCGTCTCGTTGCGGCGAGTCGACGACGAGGCCGGTCTTCTCCTCGGTCCCCGACGGTGGTCTTCGGTAGGGCTCGCTTCTCTCGGCGTCGATTGTGGGAGCGGCGAGTACAGGTCGCCCGGATCGTGACACGCCACAGCCTGGGTGTGGTCATCGGCAAGGCGGGGATCGGTCGGCTGGTCCCGTTTCATCATGGCTGGTTCCACCACAAGATCCGCGAGGAGCCCTATGAACGGCACGAGCACCTGCGAATGCTCTTCGAGGATCTCGGCGCGACGTATATCAAGATCGGCCAAATCCTGTCGGCCCGGCCCGATCTCCTCGAGGAACGATACCGGGCCGAGCTGGCCCAACTTCAAGATGCCGCGCCCCTCGAACAGTCGTGGAAAGCGCTCGACGAAGTCGAACGGCAGCTTGCCGGCCCCATGCACGATTTCTTCGACGACTTCGAACAGACGCCGATTGCGGCGGCCTCGATCGGGCAGGCGTACCGCGCCCGACTCTGCGATGGCACTGAGGTGGTCGTCAAGGTGCGCCGTCCGGGTGTCGTCGAGCACGTCGAGATCGACCTGTTCATTCTCTCCAGGTTGGCCCATCACCTCGATCGGTGGTCGCGTCATGCTCGGGGAATCGGTCTCGCGGCACTTGTCGACGAGTTCGGGTCGATGCTCCGGTGCGAGCTCGACTACACGGTGGAGGCTGCGAACGCCGCCCGATTTGCTCGGAACCTCGCCGGTACGCCGTCGGTCGAAATCCCCAAGGTCCACGAGCAAGCGTCGACAGCCTCCGTTCTCACGCTCGACTTCGTGCGCGGCGCGCGAGTTGATGACCTTGACGCGCTCCGCAGGGCAGGCATTGCACCTCAAGACGTGGCAGCCAGGGTCACCGAGCTGTACCTCAAAATGGTCTTCAACGATGGCTTCTTTCACGCCGATCCCCATCCAGGGAACCTGCTGGTCGACGAGAGCGGCCGCATCGGACTCATCGATTTCGGCATGGTCGGCGACCTCACGCCACAACTACGCCAGACGCTGGCCGGGCTGCTGACCGCGATGGTGAGCAATGACATCGACGGCGTCGTCGACCACTTCGTCCAACTGGGAATTGCTGCGGAACGCACTGATCGGCAAGCCCTCAGGCACGATCTCCAATCTCTGATGCGGCGCTACCTGGAGCAACCCGTCGGCACTTTGAGGTTCGGCGCGTTGTTGCAGGACCACCTGACTGTTGCCCGCGTCCACCGCCTCCGCCTGCCCCCCGAACTCGCCCTGCTGACCAAGACACTGGTCATGTGCGAAGGGCTTGCCGCTCGGCTCGACCCCGGCTATCAGATGCTCACTGCGTTCACCGCCTGGCTGCCCAAACTCACCTCCGCACCCGACGACCCGGCACGTATCGACTCGGCGTAGATCCCGAAGATCGCCGCTGCTTCGGCGCAGTACAGCGAGTTCGGCGGTCGCGCCTCCCTGATCGCTCGCTGTCACTCAGCTGCTCGCTGAGCGCGACGACCGGTACCTGTCCTGTTACTCGTTCGATCAGTGGTCGAGCGCGTTGAGGCGCTGGCGGTAGTCGTCGGGCTCGATCTCGCCGCGGGCGAGTCGTTCGGCGAGGAGTTCTTGTGGTGTTGCATTCGTTGGCGGGGTCGCCGTCCCCAGCGCTTGTGGTTGCGGGGTGCGATTGCCGTGTCGTACGAGTGTGATCCCGACCCAGATGAGTCCACCCACGACGACGAACATCATGATCGACATCCACCACCAGTTCCCCCCATCCATGCCGTTCCAGTTTCCATTGTTCATGATGTAACTCCTATTCGTCGGCACGTTTTCGCCACGTGTGCCTCCCTGACCGAGTTCTCCCATTTTCGTTGTGGTAGGGGTACTCGCGTGTCGTGACGACATCGTGTAGTAGCGATCGTAGGGCGGTCGAGTCGATCGCAGTAGAGTCATTGGTCATCTTGATCCAGACGCCGACGAAGTTTGGAGCGCAGCGGTCACCGACGGCGAGCTGATCGATCGGGACCCGGCCCTCGTTGCCGTCGCGGAGCACAGCGACGTCTTTGGCTCAGTTGCTACGACACCATGTAAGAGCTACGGTGGTCCCGTCATGAGATTGAAACATTTGATCAGCGGCTGTTCCTCGCAGCGGCGTTCGGCGGGGATGGTGCTCGCAGTCATGCTGGTCGTTGGTCTTCCTGCAGGGGCGGCCCGGGCGTCGGATTCGAGCCTGACCTCAGAGCAGGTCGCAGCCGAGATACTGCGGGTGCAGGCGAAGGCGGACAGTACGGCGCAGCGATGGGCCGAGGCGCAGCAGCGATCGGAGGACCTGGCGATCGAGATGCAGACTGCACAGGCAGCGGTCGCTGAGACCGTCGCTCGATTCGCAGAACTTCAAGCGGGCATGACTCGCATCGCGTTGGATCGGTTCATGGGCGGTTCCAGCTCACCGATGATGCCGCTCTTCGGAGATATCACCGAATGGATGCAGGTAGACGCCCTTCGTAGCGTTGCGTTGGACGCCGGTGCGGCGGACCTCGACAGCGTTGACGCCGTGCGCGGCGACCTGGAGGACCAGCAGGCCCGACTCGACGACGTCACCAGCGAGAATGCCGCGCTCATCGATGAGCTGACGTCGACGCAAGCCGACGTCGACGACCAACTCGTCGAGTTGACCAAACTCCGTGAACACCTCAAGGACGAAGAAGTCAAGCGAGCGTACGAGGCTCAGTTGGCCAAGCAGCGCCAGGAAGCGGCGAACGCCGCCGCGGAGCGCGATGCGAAGGCGGCGGCGGACGCTGCTGCGACAGCGACGACCGTCCGTCCGGTCAGGGGCGGGGGAGGGTCTGGGTCGCAAGCGCCGTCGACGCCGGCGACAACACAACCGTCGTCGAATCCGAGCCCCACTCCGACAGCCCAGCCACCCGTGCCCGACCCTGCCCCAACCCCGGTGACGCCAGCGCCGGTGATCACGGGTGGTTCCTGGTTGTGCCCGGTCGCAGGGCCGAATGCTTTCGGGGACACGTGGGGCGCCCCGCGGCCTGGCGGTCGAAAGCATGAGGGTGTGGACATGATGAGTCCGTTCGCGACGCCGCTCGTTGCGATCGTCGCTGGCAGCGTCCTGATGAAGACCAACGCGGCTGGCGGCAACGTGATCTGGCTGACTGGGGCTGACGGCAACAAGTACTACTACGCCCACCTCTCGTCGTGGGAGGGAAGCTCGCGCGGGGTGGGCGCTGGCGAGGTGATCGGCTACGTCGGCGCCACAGGCAACACGAGCGCCAATCATCTCCACTTCGAGATTCACCCAGGGGGAGGTTCGGCAGTCAACCCGTATCCCACCGTGCGCCAGTACTGCTGACGCGAGCGGGAGTGCTCACTCGTGGCCGTCGAGGAAGACGGCCGAAGATGGGAATACTACAGGCTGTCGTAGTAGACTTGAGGATGTGATGCTCAGCCCCTCCAGCATTCCGAGCCCGACGAGCGGCTCACTGTCCATTGGACCCTTGCAACTCACCGCTTACGGCCTGATGATCGCCCTCGGTGTCATCGCCGCAACGTCATTGGCGGGCCGACGCTTGGTCAGAAGCGGCGCCGGAACGCGTGACGACATGAGTTCGATCGCCATCTGGTCCGTTGCAGGAGGTGTCGTCGGGGCTCGGCTCTACCACGTCGTCACCGACTGGAGTCGATTCAGTGATGACCTCGGCCGAATCCCGATGATATGGAAGGGCGGGCTCGGGATACCAGGCGGACTGCTCGGCGGGGTGATCTGCGGAATCTATGTCGCCCGCAGACATCACGTGCCGGTCGCCGGTTTGCTGACTGCAGTGGCCCCGGCGATCCCGCTGGCGCAGTCGATCGGCCGCTGGGGAAACTGGTGGAACCAGGAACTATTCGGGCGGGCGACGAACCTGCCCTGGGCGCTCCAGATTGCCGATGACAAGCTGCCGGCCGGCTTCGTATCAGGTACGACGTTCCACCCGACATTCCTCTACGAGTCGTTGTGGAACCTCGCGCTGTGCCTCGCGTTGCTCGCGCTCGAGCGACGAGCAACGCTACGCCCGGGTCGCCTGTTCGCGTTCTACCTCGCCGGCTACTTCGCCGGGCGGGTCTGGATCGAGGGGCTCCGAATCGATCCCGCACACGTGATCGGCCCGCTTCGATTGAACCAATGGGTGGCAATCGCTGTCTGCGTCGCCGCTGTCGGATACCTCCTCGCCGACCAACACCGCCATCGCGCCGCACTGAGGTCCGACCCCGAAACCTCGGAGTCTTCGCCGGAAGACGCAAGAGCGTGAGCCAAGCGGAAACCTCGATCCAGCGCGACCCGATGATGTACACCCGTCGCCGACTTGTCGTGGCGACAGCCGCAGTTCTGATCCCCGCCGTCGTCTACTCCCAGTTCCGGGGCCGCGGTGCCAAATCCGAGTCGCTGCCATCAGGTTCTCCGGCTGTTGGCCCGACCGACCCCTTTGCCACTACCACGGTTCCTTCGACGGCGAGCTCGTCGATCGCCGCTGCAAGCTCGCTGCCGCCGACCCAGCTTGAACACGACCTCGGGTTGGGAACGAGTGGGGCGAGTGTTGTTGCGTTGCAGGACCGGCTGCGACAGATCGGGTTTGACCCCGGCCCGAGCGACGGGTCCTTCGGACCAGCGACCGAACGCGCGATGTGGGCCTACGAGAAGTTCATCCTCCACGTGGCCCCAGATGCGGTCAGCGGCGCCATCACTCCGGATGCGTGGATGGCGATGAACAACCCGCTAACGATCCTGCCTCGGCGAGCTGGGAGCGGAACGCATCTCGAGGTGCTCCTTCCAGAACAGGTCGCAGTGCTCTACGTTGATGATCAGGTCCGACTGATCACGCACATCTCAACCGGCACGGGTGAGGAGTGGTGCGATGTCGTCACGGTGGACAACGACGACGGCACGCAGACCGATCAGGGAGTGTGCGGCGTGGCCGTGACCCCCGGGGGCGTGTTTCATTTCGAGCGACGGGTGGTCGGCTGGCGGAACTCCAAACTCGGCAGGCTCTACAACCCGGTCTACTTCAACTACGGCATTGCGGTGCACGGTGCATCGAACGTGCCGCGCAGCCCGGCCTCGCACGGGTGCGTACGGATCCCGATGCACATCGCCGAGTACTTCCCATCGCTGGTTGCCGACGGCGACCTGGTCTACGTGTTCGATGGCGTCGAGGATCCCGAGACGTACGGCGCGCAGGTCCCCATCTTCGACTATCCGGACCCGAACTTCGCCACGACCACGACCACGACCACGCCGTTGCCGACAAGTCCGAGCACGTCCACGCCTCAACCGCAAACAACAGCTCCGACGACGACCCATGGACACGATAATCAACCAACGACGACAACAGCAGCGGCGACGACAACGACAGCGCAGCCTCCCGACTTGCGCGAGCCGTCGGCAACGGTGAGCGCATGAACAACGTCGAGGGCCCGCGGTCGGAACAGCAGGTGCTCACGGATGAGATCGGGATGTCGGTCGGCTCGTACGTCCGCTGAATGCGTCTTGTCAACGCCACCGAGCAGCTCGACGCCCGATCACCTCAGGTCCCTGTTACTACACATGTCGTAGGCAATCGAGGAGCAACTCAGATCGGTGGCCAGCCGGCTCGTGCGAGCCAGCCCTGGATCCCGGTGAAGATCGTCGACCAGATTCCCGTCAGGTAGCCGACACCGACCAGGATCATCGCCACGCCGCCCAGCTGCTGCAGCGCGCGACTGCGACGCGACAGCCAGCGTCGGATCCGCTCGGATCGCTCGAACCAGATTGCCAGCGCAATGAACGGCATCCCCAGCCCGGCTGAGTACAGCAGCAGGAGTGCCATGCCCTCAGCGAGCGAGGCGTCAGCGGCTGCTCTGGTGAGGATCGTCGCCAGGATCGGGCCGATGCACGGTGTCCAGCCGAGGGCAAACAGCGCGCCGAGTGCGATCGAGCGGCGTGGTCCGCGACCGGCAAGGTGCATCTCGACAAGCCTGTGCTCGCCCGAAAGAGTCGGGAGCCTGAGGACACCGACGGTTTGTAGCCCGAGGATGATCAATAGTGCACCGGAGATCTTGAGCGCGATACCGAGACGAGCAAAGAGCAGCCCACCAATCGCTGACGCAGTTGCACCGAGAATGGTGAATACAATTGTGAAGCCGGCAACAAAGCCGAACGCACCAATGACCGACGGCCGAAGGCGTCCTTGTGTCTGCCCCGGACTTGCGGTGGTGACGGCGGCGAGGTAGCCGGGAATCACCGGCAATACGCACGGACTGCTGGCAGACACAATGCCCGCAGCGACGGCGGCGAAAGGGAGCAGGACGCCGTTCATAGAGTCGCCGCACCATGCGCGACGGCGCCTCGATGACGACGTTGGAGCACTGCGAGTCCGATCAATGACATCGCCAGGACAGTGATCGATTCCTTGTGCTGGCGTGTCAGGTCGTCGCCGATGTGTGGGAGCCAGATTGATGCGACTGATCGGATAGCGGCGACGGTCGCGATGGCGAGCAGGGCGATCTGTGCGCTCGGCATTCCACTGCGATGTAGCCGACCCAGCCCGTACGCACTTGCTGTCGCTGCCACTGCCACCAGGAGGCCGATCGGAATGACGCGAGTCGTCAAACCGTCAGGTCGCAGCCCGAGCACGCTCGCCGGGCCCGGGCAACCGTCACGGACCAGGCACGTCGCCTCATAACAGGCCCACGCGACGAGTGCTGCCGGCGCAAGTGCGGCGATCCGGACGGTGGTGGGCACTTTGTCCTTGCGCGCGCCGAATGCAAGCCATGCAAGTCCTGCTGCTGCGCCAGCCCAGAACTCGACGCCGCTGCGAATGATGAGCAGGTCGCTCAAGCTGGTGAGCGAGCCGGGGTCGTCGAGAGCGAGTGATGTCAGCCGACCGACGACGACACCGGCCGCCACCGCCCCGAGCGATGCGTCGACGACACCTCCATCGATCGCGTCTGGTGGCCACGGGCGTACGAACAGCGCAGGGATGGTCACGACGATCGCGATCGAGACGAGTAACCCAACGTCGATCATGTTCGAAGGTCTTCGAGAACGGCCGCGAGGCGTTGTTCGGTGAGGCCGCCGATGATCGTCGTCTGCAGCGTTCCGTTGCGGTCGAAAACGTAGGTCGTCGGGAAACCCCGCAGGCCAAGACGCGATCGAATCTCGCCGGTGCCGTCGAACACGTTCGGGTAAGTCACGTCGAATTCGTCGATGAACGCAAGCGACTCGGAAGCGATGTCCTTGGATGCGACCCCGAGAATCGTCACCTCATCTGAATGCGCCTCCCACGCGCGTTCGAGCAGTGGTGTTTCCGTCCGACATGGCGCGCACCACGACGCCCAGATGTTGACGATCACGGCTTTTCCCCGCAATCCGACCAACACGCCCTCAAACTCGTCAGCGGTGAGTTCGGTGAGCGCTCCGGCCGGCGGCGCTGCGAGAGGCGGCCCAGATGCCTCGAATCCGACCTCGCTCGTCGGCCGCGTCACCGCATAGACGACGATGGCTGCGAGTGCAACCAGCGCAATGACCTTGGTTCGGGTGCGCGGTTCTCGGCGATGATCGTCGACGGCAGGGGTACGTGCTTCCACAACACGATGCTACTACAACGTGTAGAAATTGGTGTGAGGGATCAGCCAGCGCAGAGCGAAGCGATCACGGTCGCAAGGTGATGAATCTGCAGGCCGGCGAGGCCAGCGGTTGTCGCGATGGCCATCCACAAGATGACTTGAGCCGGCACTCGCGGCTGCCGTGCTGGAGACGCCAGCAGGGCGACAACGCGCGCCGGAACTCCGAGACCGGAGAAGGCCATCGCGGCGGTTGTTTCCGGGGTGTGGAGCGCGACTTTGCCGAGTGTGCGTGCCACGAGTCCCCTATCGCCGCATTCCGCGACAGCCGACTCGTCGGCCCAGCGTTCCAATGAGAACTGGAGCCGCGAAGTCAGCGACCTGAGCAACGGAACGGTTGCCGCCGCGCACTGAGCGATCAACAGGTAGCGGTCGTGGCGGTGGCGTGCGTGAGCGTGCTCGTGCGCGAGGACGACCGCTTGCTCTTGGTCGTCGAGAAGTTCGACGAGCCCGCTCGACCACACGACACGCCCACCACGACCGGGGAGCGTGAAGGCAAACGCATTCTCGTGCACTGCGATCTCGACGCTGCCTGGACGGTCATGGCGAAGCCGGCGGTACGTGCGGATGACCTTCGCGACCCGGATCGCTCCCAACGCGACGCACCCGATTGCAGGAAGGCCAACCCACATAGGTATCCGCTCGTGTACTCCGAACGCCTCAGCGCACCACGCAAATCCACGCCCCAACCAGGGGACGTGGGCAAGGTAGCCCAGACTGAGAATCCACATCGTTGGAACCGCAGCTGCGGCGACCACCCCGACGGTCACGGTGACCGCCCGCGCGGCGAGCATTGGCGGCAGTCGTCGATGAATCGTGGTCACTGCGCCAGCGAGCACCAACGCGACCACGAGTGGTAGCAACAGCGTCGGGAACGTCACCGCTCACCCTGCTCGAGAAGCGCGCGCAACGCCTTTGCATCGCGCTTGGAAAGACTTCCGACGAACCCTGCGAGTACCGCTCTGCGATCGCTGGCCGCGGCCAGCACGACGCCGATTCGCCGAGCGGCGAGTGCGGACTCATTGACGAGCGCCTCATACGCGAAGGCACGCCCGGCCTCGCGCCGTCCAACGAGACCCTTTGCATGCAGACGACCGAGCACTGTCGCAACACTCGTGTACGCGAGATCGGTGTGAAGCAACTCTTTGATCTCGCCCGGTTGCAGCGGGCGACCCTGCGCCCACAGCACCGTCATAATGTCGTGTTCAAGCGCGCCGTCAGGTCGCTTTGCCATCTCACACCTCCGTCAACATCGTAGCCGAGCCCGCAATGAGCTCCCGAGCAGGTGCAGATACTACGACACCATGTAGGAGGATACAATTCGTTCGACCCGTAGGGTGAAGCAGCCGGAATCGGCACTCGGTCGAATCGTCTGACCCCGTTGAGCTCAACGGGAAGGATCAGCACGTGCCCGGATGCCCGGGTCAGCCCTGGAGCAGTGCTTGCATTTCGGTGATCTCGGCCTGTTGGGCGGTGATGATCTGGTCGGCGAGCGCCAGCACGTCGACGTTCGAGCCGCTTGCCTTGACCGTCTGTGACTGGCTGATCGCTCCCTCGTGGTGGGCGATCATCATCTCGAGCCACATGGTGTCGAACTCGGTGCCGGTCATTGCTCCCATCGCGTCCATTTGCTCGGCGGTCATCATCCCGTCCATCGATGACATGTCGTGGCCCTCCATTGCGTCCATCATGACCGGTTCACCGGCGGCGGTCAGCCACGCGGTCATCAACTCGACCTCGGGGTCCTGGGCGCCCTTGATACGGGTGGCGAGGTCGACGACTTCGGGGCTGGCACCGATGTTGGGATCGAGTGCGATCTCGGCCATTTCGATGGCCTGCTGGTGGTGAGCGATCATCCCTTGCGCGAACACGACGTCGGCGGTGTTCAAGGCTGCGGTGTCTGTTGACCCGCCCGGTGCCTGGGTGGTGGGCGTTGTGTTGGCCGACGGAGAGTCGCTGGATCCGCAGGCGGCGAGTGTGATGGCGAGTGCGACAGCGAGTGACGGTGTGGCGAGACGGTGGAGTTTCATTTGGGGGTACCTTTCGTCGTGACTACTACAGAATGTAGTATACAGGGGATCCGGTTTCGGCGGGCGCGCCAATCCCGGAACGGCTGGTGGCGGGCGGCGAGACGACCATCGCGGCGGTGATGGCGACGATCGCGAGGCCGATGGCGAACTCGGCCACGATTGCCTGGCGGAGCGGTCCGATGTGACGACCGAGTGTTTTAGCGTCGCCGAGTCGGGTCTCGACCCGGCGACGGTTGGCGTTGGCGACGGCGAGCATCACGGCGAGGACCACGATCTTGACCGCGAGGTACTTTCCGTGGTTGGTGTCGAACAGGCTCGTCGGGTTGCCGACCAGACGCAAGGTTTGGACGAGCCCGGTGGCCACGAGCACGGCGACGCTGACTGCCGCCAGTCGAGAGAAGCGCCGAACGGCTGGCACGAGAATGTTCGGTGCCGTCTTGGGGATGATGATCAACCCGACGATCGCCAGACCGCTCATCCAGGCGGCTGCGGCCGCGTGGTGGGCAACGTCGGTGGCTACGCCCATGACGGGCCAGCGCATCGAGCTGGAGTGACCGGCGAACGCCCAGGTGGCAAGCAAGCCCACACCGGGTATCGAGGCGGCGGTCCAGTACACCTCGGGATGAACGTGGTGATAGTGGAACAGAACCACCCACATCGACAGGGCGAGGACGATACGAATCGCCAACGCTATTCCTGCGTCGGTGGTGGTGGCGGCATCGATCGAGCCGAACGACGCCCACGGCGGCTTGCCGCTGACATCGGAAGCGACGACTAGTAACTGCACGAACGCAAGCGCCGCGGTCGCGAACAATGATCGACTCAGGACGCTGCGTAACAACGGACGCGAACCCGCTCCCGCCCACACGTAAACGCTGGTGAGCAGGATCCCGACGATTGCCATGATTGCCAGGTAGGAGCTGTAGCGCAGCAGCCACCGCACCAGCGACGATGTCGAGTACGAGCCGTCGCCGTCGTCGAGCGACTTCTCATCCGACGGGGTCATGACAGATGTCGGGGTTTCGGGAGTGGACGCAACGACCGCAGGAGCCGTCGTGGCCGTATCTTCGATCGAGAGGGTGAAGTCGACCCGACCGGTGATTGGGTGACCGTCGGGTCCAACCAGGCGCCAACGCACCGAGACCGGCCCCGACTGCAGTGCTGGCAGTGGCGTGATCACCTCGGTGTCGCCCGAGGCGCCATATGTCGAGCCGCTCAGCTCACTGCGAGCTCCAGTCGGGTCGATCAGCGTCACCGTCATCGTCTCGAGCGGCACCGATTTGTTGAAGGTCCACGTGATCTGGGTCGGTGCTGCGGTGAGTGATGATCCGTCGGCGGGGTCGCTGGACAACAAAGTGTTGTGTGCCGACGCGCGACCCGCGGGGAGTGCGAGTGTGGCGAGCGTCGTGAGGGCAGCGAGAACGACGAGAAGGAAGCGGCGTGAAGTGGAGCGAGGCATAGGCTGTCGGGTGGCGGCAGCGCCCGACATAGAGCAACTACACGATGTAGAAGTATATTCGGGGTCGTCACAGATTGTGCGGCACCCCTGATACGCGTACACCAGTGTCAGGGCAAGAGGTGATGGCCGGATTCTCCGCCCTCGGTGTCGCTTCACGCATGGGGGCACTGCTCGAACCGCCTATTCCGACGCCTCATCGGGCCCAACTCGTCGCGTTATGGTCGAGCGTGGCGATCACCGTCGTCTTTAGCGTCTACCAGGTCCATCATGTGGAGCGGCTGTTGACTGCGCTGTGCCCACACTGACCTCGTGAGTGGCGATCGCGGTTGTCAATAGGGCCTCTCTACGACACAATGTCGTACATGCTTGACAAGACGACCGGTACTGCACCCGACCGGGAGGGCCGTAGCGCCACTCTGCTGGTGATCGCCTTGGTTGTGTTCGCAGTAGCCGTCATCGCGTACTTTGCCACCGGCATGCCGGGCATGGACCACTCGGGCTCCACGACAAACAATGGGATGACGCCGCACTCCGCGCATCGCCTGATGGACCCACCATCGTTCGAGGCGGCGATCGCCGGCACCGACGTTGTGGTCGTCAACGTCCACGTACCGGCCGAAGCCATCGCCCTGGACGGCACCGACCTGACCATGCCGTTTGACGATCTGGACATTGGCAAACTCCCGTTGGACCGCGACGCCACGCTCGCCGTGTACTGCAGGTCCGGGTCGATGTCGGCGATCGCCGTCGAACGACTTCTGGCTCTGGGCTTCACCGATGTCGTCGAACTCGACGGCGGCACCGACGCCTGGACCGCTTCCGGTCGATCACTTGCTGTGGCCTGACTCCTGATCTTCGTGGTCTCAGCGGTCATCTCACCCGAATCGGCCCCGGAGGAATCGCGCCCGGCTCCTCCACCACGATCTGGGGAGTGACCGGCGTCACGACGGCGAAAGCTGGCCGGATCTCCGCGCGTCAGGCGGGTTGGGCGTATGCGACGACCGGGATGCCGCTGGGGAGTTCGGGAACGGCGTGCGCTGGGGTGTGGAACATCCACAGTGACATGGTTCGGTATCCGGTCCAGTCGTTCTCGGCGAGCTTGAGTGAGCCGAACTCGGTGCTGTCGGGTGTCGCGCGTATGCGGACCATCTCCATCTTGATGGTGTCGGCGCCGGGTAGTTCGACGGAGACGAGGCCAGCTTGGGGGAGTCTGCCGGGCGGGAAGCGGACGGCGGCGCCGCCGACGGAGATGTCGATGAGCACGCCGGTGAAGTGGTCGACCGTGACTTCGGCGGGAATCTGGACTCGGTAGGCATTGCGGCGCGAGGTGGCGTACTCGGCTGCGTGGATGCGTCGAGCCCCGAAGAGGAGCACGAGGCCGGCGAGGCCGAGCCAGACGCCGGATGCCGTGGTCGAGGCGGCGCTGGTGCGCCACGGCAGGAGCCCGGCGACGCCGAAACAGGCGTACGCGAGCACGGCGGTGACGAGCCCGGTGAGGGCCCACAGGATCTTCGGGGCTCGGCCGCGGTGGCGGCCGTCGGCGCCGCCCTTGGGGGTGACCTCGAACTGAAGGGTCTTGCGGCTAACCAGCCACCACAGACACGCCATGCCGATCGGGATCCGGAACACACGCAGCGCGAACGCGGTCGGCCAATGGATATGTCGGCGCATCAGGCGTCTCGCACCCCAGAGCCGGGCGCTGAACATGGCCACGAACACGCCGGCGAAGACGGCGGGCCCGGCGGTAGAGGTCTCGGCGCCGCTGAGCATGATCGCGATCGGGATCACGAACGCAATCAGGGTTGAGATCCCTTCGAGCCACCACAGCGTGCCATTGAGGTACTCGTGGAAGTTGCGCCAGCTGAGCCATCGCTTGGCGGCCCACAGGTGCTCGTGGACGAGGATCTGCATGGCTCCCATGCCCCATCGCCGGCGCTGCAGGAGGTACTGATCGGGGGTGGCCGGGGCGAGACCGACCGCAAGCGTCTGGTGGTGGTACACGGTTTTCCACCCGCGCTTGATCAGCTTGAGCGTCGTGTGCATGTCCTCGGTGATGGTCTCGGTCGCGACGCCGCCGATATCGGCGAGTGCGCTGACGCGGAGCAACGAGGTGGACCCGCACCAGAACGGACCGGCGCCGGCATGGTTCCGGGCTGGCATCAACACGTTGAAGAACATGCCCTGCTCACCGGAGAACCCGTCGTCGTCGAACGCTCCCGCGTTGTAGAAAGCCTGGGGTCCCTGGACGAGGGCGACGCCGTCGTCGGCGAACCAACCGAGTGTTGCGGTGAGGAAATGGGGGAGTGGCACGTGGTCACAATCGAGCACGGCGATCACGTCGGCGCCACCGGTGCCGGCGGTGTCTTCGGCGGCGAGCACGCCGAGGGCGTGGTTCATGTTGCCGGCCTTGGCATGGTCGTGCACGGGCCGACACACATAACGGGCGCCCCACGCGGCGCACATTTCGGCGACCCAAGGCCGATCGCCGTCGTCCAGCACCCACGTCTCATGAGCGGGCTTCAACGCGCACGCCGCAGCAACGGTCGGTGCGATCACCTCGACCGGCTCGTTGTAGGTCGGGATGAACACGGCGATGCGTGGCATCTCGATCAGGTCGCTCAGCGGCGGTGGCGCGACGCTGTCAATGTTCCACAGTGTGACTGCCTTGATGACGAGGCCGAAGATCGGCACGGTCTCGAACGCGATGAGCAGCCAGGCGACGCTCCGGTTCCAACCTCCGGGCGGCAGAGTGTCAGCGACCCTCCACGTCACGTACAACACCAGCGAGGCGATCGACACCATTGCCCCGAGGTGGGCGCTGCGCCGCGACGACTGCGGCTCGGGGCCCGGCGCGCAGAGTTGCTTCGTCCAGGCAGCGATCCGCACCGGAGTCTTCGCACAGATCACGGGTTCTGGCACAACAGCTCATCGGCCGGAAGGTGCTCGACCTTGACTTGCGAAGAAACCTGTCACTTCCTGTGCTCGACGTCGGATCGACCCGGCAGCGATGGTGCGCACTGACCGTCTTGGTCGCAGCTTTGCTGAGCGTCGCCTCCCTGATGGCTGACCGTCGAGGTGCTGTGCCGACACCTCCAAGACTCAGCACGAACATCGACGCCCGGCGCGGCCGCCGGCGGGCTCGCGTTCTACAGACCTGATGGTGAACCGCTTCATCCAGAACTCGTGTGTCAGCGTTCCGGCGGGCGCTGATCCGACACAAGCTGCCGACGATTCCGGTGCACGGGTTGCGCCACACGTGGGCCACGATCACACTGCAGACCTAGTCGTACGTGCTCCCGACCATGCATGACGACGGAGCGACATCCGTCGCCGCCCTCTTCATGCCGGGAGGCTCCCCGAAGAAGCCGGCGCGACGGTACGCTGACGATCATGCAAACGCCAAGCGGCTGCTGATGTGAGCAACTCGGTCCCGGTATCTTCCATCGCTGGTTGGAGCGGAACGGCTTTGCCCGCCTTCGAGCCTGGGCAGATCGCGGACATGGCGCATCGCATCCGCGAGACGGCGCTCGTCGTGGTCGATCCGGCAACTGGTTGCCATGGGGTGGCGACCGGCGGGGCGATGGTCGATATCGGTGTACCAGGGGCATGGCCCGTGATCGCCGCGCTCGCACCCATGTATCCCGAATGGTTGGGTGATCGCAGCTTCACCGAGGTGCATGGCACACGATTCGCGTATGTCAGCGGCGAGATGGCCAACGGCATCGCGACCACCCGGATGGTGATCGAGATGGCCAATCACGGCTACCTCGGGTTCTTCGGGGCGGCAGGGTTGACTCCGGCGCGGGTCGACGGAGCCATCACCGAATTGGTCGGCGCGCTCGGCCACACCGACGCGCCGTGGGGGTGCAACCTCATCCACTCGCCGAACGAGCCGGCGCTGGAAGAGGCGGTGGCCGACCTGTACATCGTCCGCGGCGTCCGCAAGGTGTCCGCGGCGGCTTACATGTCGCTGACCCCGGCCATCGTGCGTTACGCATACAGCGGTATCCATCAAGACTCGACAGGAGTGCTGCACCGGCCAAACGCCGTGTTTGCCAAGGTGTCGCGCCCGGAGGTGGCGCGCCGCTTCATGTCACCGGCGCCACAAGCTCTGCTCGACACCCTCGTAGCCAACGGCAAGCTGACGCCCGCCGAGGCGCGTTTGGCCGCCTCGCTGCCCGTGGCCGAAGACGTCACCGTCGAGAGCGACAGCGGTGGCCACACCGACAACCGTCCGCTGGCGCCGCTGTTCTCCGCGATCCAGGCAGTGCGCGACGAGGTTGTCGCCGCTCACGGTTACACGCGGCCGATCCGACTTGGAGCAGCGGGCGGCATCGGCACTCCGCAGGCCGTGGCCGCTGCGTTCGCGCTCGGTGCGTCGTACGTGTTGACCGGCTCGATCAACCAGGCCTGCGTGGAGTCAGGGCTGGCAGCCGAGGGCAAGCAGATGCTCGCGCAGGCCGACATCGCCGACGTCACCATGGCCCCGGCAGCCGATATGTTCGAGCTGGGCGTCGAGTTGCAGGTGCTGAAGCGCGGCACGATGTTCGCCCCACGCGCGAAGAAACTGGCTCAGCTGTACCGGGCCTACCCGTCACTGGAGTCGATCCCCGGCGACGAGATCGACGAACTCGAGCAGCACGTGCTGGGGATGACCATCCCCCAGTGCTGGGCGGCGACCCGCGAGTTCTGGATGGATCGCGATCCCGACCAGGTGGCCAAGGCCGAAGCCGACCCGCGTCACCGCATGGCCCTCACGTTCCGCAGCTATCTCGGACTGTCCAGCCGCTGGTCGATCGAGGGGGTCGCGGCGCGGCGGATGGACTACCAGATCTGGTGCGGGCCGGCGATGGGTGCGTTCAATGCCTGGACGGCCGGAACGTTCCTGGCAGCGCCCGAAAACCGTACGGTGACGCAAGTTGCCAACAATTTGATGGAGGGCGCTGCGGTGGTCACGCGCGCTCATCAGTTCCGGACCTACGGTGTCACGGTACCGTCGCAGGCATTCAACTATCGACCCCGCCCATTGCAGTGATCGACAGGGCAGGGCAGGACCGCAGATGACCATGAAACCCGAAACGACGCGCCCCCCGATCGCGGTGGTGGGCGTGTCGGCACTGTTTCCCGGGTCGGTGGATTCCACCGGCTTCTGGGCCGACATCCTCGCGGGTACCGACCGCATCACCGCCGTTCCACCCAGCCATTGGCTGATCGACGACTACTTCGACGCCGACATGGACGCGCCCGACAAGACCTACGGCAGGCGTGGCGGGTTCCTGCCGGACGTCGATCTCGACCTGATGGGTTTCGGCGTGCCACCCAACAGCGTCAAGTCAACCGACACGTCGCAACTGCTCGCGCTCATCGTCGCCCAGCGAGTGCTCGACGACGCGACTCGCACCCAGTTCAGCGAGCTCGACCGAACGCGTGTGTCGGTCATCCTCGGGGTCACGTCGGGACAGGAGTTGCTCGGCGCGATGGCCAGCCGGATGAGCCGGCCGATGTGGCTGCAGGGCATGCGCCGCGCCGGTGTCGCCGAAGACGTCGCCCTGGCTGCGTGCGATCAGATCGCAAACCTGCACCCGGCGTGGACCGAGGACACGTTCCCCGGATTGCTCGGCAACGTGGTGGCCGGGCGTATCGCCAACCGCCTCGACCTGGGCGGAACGAACTGCGTCACCGACGCCGCGTGTGCTTCGTCGTTTTCGGCGATCTCGATGGGTGTCAACGAGCTGTACCTCGGTGACAGCGACATGGTCATTGCCGGTGGCGTCGACACCATGAACGACATCTTGATGTACATGTGCTTCTCGAAGACTCCGGCGCTGTCGAGAAGCGAGGACATCCGCCCGTTCTCGGACAGGGCCGACGGCACGATGCTCGGCGAGGGCATCGGCATGGTGGCGCTGAAACGGCTGGCCGACGCCGAGCGCGACGGCAACGGCATCTACTGCGTGATCAACGGTGTCGGAACCAGCTCCGACGGCCGAGCCAAGAGCGTGTACGCGCCCGTGTCGGCCGGCCAGGCGCGGGCGTTGGACAACGCCTACGCCAAGGCCGGTTACGGACCCGACACGGTGGAACTCGTCGAGGCCCACGGCACGGGTACCGTCGCCGGCGACGCTGCGGAGTTCGCGGGACTGGAACTGGTCTTCAACGCCAGCGGGCGAGCCGACCGCCAGTGGTGCGCGCTGGGTTCTGTGAAGAGCCAGATCGGTCACACCAAGGCGGCGGCGGGCGCGGCGGGGCTGTTCAAGGTGGTCATGGCGCTGCACCACGGGGTGCTGCCGCAGAGCGCCAAGATCGATGCGCCGAATCCAAAGCTCGACCTGCAGCACTCGCCGTTCCATCTCAACACCAGGACCCGACCGTGGATTCGTGGCTCCGATCACGAACGGCGGGCGTCGGTCAGCTCGTTCGGTTTCGGCGGGTCGAACTTCCACATCGCACTGTCCGAGTACGTGGGCGCCGGCAGCCGTGCTCCGCGCCTGCGTACCAGCGACGTCGAACTCGTGGTCATCACCGGCACCGACGGGCGGGATGTCGCCGCCCGGGCGCGCCAACACCTCCACGCGGCGACAGCGAGTGGGTACGCCACCTGGCTGGCCCAGACGAGCCAGCGCGCCTATCGATCCGACGCGGCGGCACGTCTCGCCGTTGTGGCGCGCAACGAAGCCGATCTCTGCAGCAAGCTGGCGACGGCCATCGAACACATCGAGGCGAACCCCACGACACCGTTCTCGATGCCAACCGGCGTTCACTATGGCACCGGTGAACTCGTCGGCAAGATCGCCTTCGTCTTCCCCGGCCAGGGCAGCCAGTACGTGTCGATGGGCGCCGATCTGGCGATGCAGTACCGCGAGGCGATGGCGGCATGGGATGTGGCCGCCGACATGAGCCTCGATGGCCGGCGACTGCACGACGTGGTCTTCCCGATCACGACGTTCGCCGACGGCGCGGATGCCACCAACGACGCCCTGCTGACAGCGACCGAGTGGGCGCAACCGGCCATCGGCGCGGCCAGCCTGGCCATCCTGCGAGTCCTCCGCTCGATCGGCGTACGGCCCACACATGTTGCCGGGCACAGCTTCGGTGAGATCACTGCGCTGCACGCAGCCGGCGTGTTGTCGGAGCCCGACACGATCAGCGTGGCCCGGCGCCGTGGCGAACTGATGGCGCAGTCCGCCGACACACCGGGATCCATGACGGCGGTGTCCGCACCGATCGATCACGTGCGGGCGATCGTGCAGCGATCCGGCATCGACGTGGTGGTCGCCAACCACAACAGCCCGGTGCAGGTGGTGCTATCCGGTCGCACTGCAGCGATCGACGAGATCGAGGCCACACTGCGCGCCGACGGCGTCGCGTTCAAACGACTCACAGTGGCAACCGCGTTTCACTCGCCGGTGGTCAGCGGCGCGAGCGGAGCGTTCACCGAGTTCCTGGAAGGCGTTACCTTCAACGCGCCGGCCATCGCCGTGCACGCCAACGAGACGGCCGAGCCGTACCCGTTCGACGACGTTCCCGCCGGGCGCGCTCAACTCGGGCGACAGTTGGCCAAGTCGGTGCGTTTCGTCGAGATGATCGAATCCATGTACCAGAGCGGGGCCCGCACGTTCGTCGAGGTCGGCCCGTCGTCGACGCTCACCGGTCTCGTCGCGACCATCCTCGACGGACGCGAGCACCTCGCCGTCGCCATGGACAAGCGCAACAAGCCCGGACTCGGCGCATTCCTCGGTGGCATCGGCCGGCTCGCTGCGGCCGGCGTGCCCATGGACCTCGGCGCGCTGAGGAACGGGTACGGCGAGAGTGCCAACCCGCACGATGCGTCCACGCCCAAGTTGACCATTGCCATCAACGGCGCCAACCACGGCAAGCCGTACCCCCCACACAACTTGTCAGAACTCGTCGGAGCCAACCCCGTGACCGAAATCCCCGCCGTCATACCATCCGCGCCACTGGCACCTGCCACGGCTGCCGCTCCCTCGGGAGAGTTCCTGGCCGCATACCTGGCGATGCAGCAGCAGACCGCCGACGCCCACGCCGCATACCTCAACTCGATGGCCCACGTGCACGGCACGTTCCTGGCAACGGCGCAGCAGAGCCTCGACCTGCTCGGCCAGCTCTCCGGCGTCGGCCCTCTGCGGCCTCGACCAGCGCTTGCCGCCCCCCCGGTGGCCATGGAAGTTGCCGTGGCCGCGCCGGTGCCACCGGTTGTCGTGGCACCGGTTCAGGCCATGGCGCCGCCGCCGGTGGCACCAGTGGTATCGGTGGCACCAGTGGTATCGGTGGCAACTGGGCAGGGTCTCTCGTTCGATCGTTTGCGGGCCTTGCTGCTGGACGTCGTTGCCGACAAAACTGGATACCCCGCGGAGATGCTCTCGATGGAGATGGAGCTCGAAAGCGATCTCGGAATCGATTCGATCAAGCGCGTCGAGATTCTGAGCGCGATGCACGATCTCGTACCGGCACTGCCCGATGTGGACACCAGCGAGATGGCCGCGCTGGCGACGCTGGGTCAGATCGTGGACTATCTCGACGGACGACTGAACGGTCCCGCTATCGCGTCATCGCCATCCCCGCTCGCTCCGGCAGCGGTACTCGGTCGCTTCGTGGTTGCCGCGGTGGCATCACCACGATCTGGCGCAGAAATGCCAGGTCTTCGCTCGGGGCGTATCGCTGTCACCGACGACGGCAACGGCATCGCCGCGGCGTTGGTCTCCCTGCTCTCGGCTGCCGGTGTCAGCGCCGAACTGGCGAGCGATCCGCTGCAGCCGGGCTTGGCCGGCGCGGTCTTCCTCGGTGCGCTGGCGCAGTGGCAATCCGACGACGAGGCCGTTGCCGTCAACGCTGCGGCATTCCGCGCCGCCAGAGCCGTGGCGTTGAACCCGGGCCTATTTGTGACGGTCACCGACCTTGGCGGCTCGTTCGGTTGCGACGGTTGCGATGGTACGCGGGCGTGGTCAGCCGGCATCAACGGCCTGGCGCGGACTGCCGCCCTCGAGTGGCCGGCGGCCGGGGTGAAAGCGATCGACCTCGGGCTCGGCGGTCGGCCGCCCGGCGAAGTCGCCCGCGCCATCGCCGACGAACTGTTGCAGGGCGGCGCCGTGGTGGAGGTCGGCCTGCGCGCCGACGGCACGCGGGTCACGTTGCGCGACCTCGAAGTCGAGGTGGAGAACGGTTCGATGTTGCTCGGCCCCGACGATGTCATCGTCGTGTCCGGCGGCGCCCGCGGCGTAACCGCCGTCTGCGTGATCGAGTTGGCCCGCGCGTCGAAAGCTCAGTTCGTGCTGCTCGGCCGGTCGACGGTCGATGACGAACCGGCGATATGCGCCGGCGCCATCGACGACGCATCGCTGAAGCGCGTCCTGCTCGATGCCGCGACGGCCGACGGCCGCAGCGTGACGCCCGCCGACCTGGGTATGCAGGTCCACAACGTGCTCGCCAATCGCGAGATCAGGAACACGTTGGCTGCCATCGAAGACGTCGGCGGCGAGGCGCGGTACGCCACGGTGGACATCGCCGATGCCGCGGCGGTGGCCGCCGTGCTCGCTGCGGTGCGCGAAGAGGTCGGGCCCATCACCGCGGTCGTGCACGGCGCAGGGGTGCTGGCCGACAAGCTCATCGCCGACAAGACCGACGACCAGTTCGAGGTCGTCTTCGACACCAAGGTGGGCGGTCTCCGCGCCTTGCTGTCGGCAACGGCCGACGATCCCTTGCGGGTGCTGTGCGTGTTCTCGTCGGTGGCGGCCCGGTCGGGCAACACCGGCCAGGCCGACTATGCAATGGCGAACGAAGTGCTCAACAAGGTGGCCCTCGCCGAACACGATCGGCGCGGTTCCAGCTGCGTCGTCAAGTCGTTCGGCTGGGGACCCTGGGCCGGTGGCATGGTTGGCGCCGCGCTGCAGTCCCACTTCTTGGCGATGGGCGTGAAACTGATCGCGCTGGAGGCAGGTGCGCGGATGTTCGTCGACGAACTCGCCAGCCCGCAGACCGATCAGGTCGAGCTCGTGCTCGGCGGACGTGCCGACCGAGCCGACGCGTGAATCGATTCCCGCCGATCGCGATCGTGGGGCGGGCATGCGTGTTGCCGGGAGTTTCATCGCCCGACGAGTTGTGGGAGGCGGTGGTGACCGGGACCGATCTTGTCACATCGGTTCCTGGCGATCGCTGGGGCATCGCGGCCGACGACGTGATGTGCGAGGGGCCCGACCAGAGTGTCGATCGCACCTGGTCGGATCGCGGCGGCTACGTGCACAGCTTCGACAAGCTCTTCGACCCCGACGGCTTCGCGCTCTCGGCGAACGAGGTGTTGGCCCTCGATCCGGTCTTCCAGTGGACGTTGCACACGGCGCGCGAGGCATTACGCGATGCCGGCCACGCAGACGCCGACCCGGCCCGCTTCGGGGCGGTGTTCGGCAACCTGTCCTTCCCGTCCGCAGGCATGGCGGCCTTCTCTCAGGCGGTGTCGTTGAGCACGCTCGCGGGATACGAGACAGCAGTCGCAGGACCGTTGCCGAACCCGCTCAATCGGTTCACGTCCGGTCTGCCGGCCCTCGTGTTGGAACGCGCGCTGGGCTTGGGGGTGGGAGCATTCGCGCTCGATGCTGCGTGTGCGAGCAGCCTGTACGCCATCAAGCTGGCGTGCGACCGCCTGCACGACGACTCGGCCGACCTGATGCTGGCCGGCGCGGTCAACTGCGCCGACGATCTGTGCATCCACCTGGGCTTCACCGCGCTGCGGGCGCTCAGCCGCACCGGGCGCTCGCGCCCGTTCCACCGCGATGCAGACGGGCTGGTGCCTGCCGAGGGATGTGGGTTCGTGGCGTTGCGCCGGCTCGACGATGCGCTCCGAGATGGCGACACGATCCACGGCATCATCCGCGGCATCGGTCTATCGAATGACGGTCGTGGCAAGGGCATGCTGGTGCCGTCGCACGACGGGCAGACCCGGGCCATGCGCGGTGCACTGACAATGGCGGGTCTGTCGCCGGACGACGTCAGCTTGCTCGAATGCCACGCCACTGGCACACAGGTCGGCGACGCGGTCGAAGTGCGCTCGTCGGCCGCTGTGTACGCCGATCTGACGGACATGCCGATCGGATCGCTGAAATCGAACACCGGACATCTCATCGCCGCGGCCGGCGTGGCCGGACTGATCAAGGTCCTCGAGGCGATGCGCCACGAGGTACTGCCTCCGACGCTGCATGTGGACGAACCGCTCGACGTGATCGCCGAGTCGCCCTTCCGGTTGCTGGGCCGTGCCGAGGTATGGGACCGCGGGTGCACGTCTGACGGTGTCCTGCGCGCCGGCGTCTCGGCGTTCGGCTTTGGTGGCAACAACGCCCATCTCATCGTCGAGGAACCCGGCGTGGGCCGGTCGCCGGAGACCGCGCCACAGCGTGGCGAACCACGGGCGCTTCCTGCCACCATCGCGATCGTCGGTCTTGGCATCGTCGCCGCATCCGCCGTCGGCCGGGTTGCATTCGCCGAAGCGCTGATCAGCGAGACGCCGTGCCTCGACGGGCACGACCAGGGTCGGCTGGCGGACATCGCCCTGCGATTGGATCAGCAGAAGTTCCCACCGAACGACCTGAGGGCGACGCTCGCCCAGCAGTTGGCGATGCTGCAGGTGGCCGACGAGGCGTTGCGGGAATCCGGCCCTGTGCCATTCGGCACGACCGGGGTGTACGTCGGCATGGGGGCCGACCCGGAGGCGGCGCGTTTCGGAATGCGCTGGCGCATCGCCACGCTGGCCCGGCAGTGGGGGTGCCCGCCCGGATGGATACAGCAGGCGCGCGATCTGATCGGCCCCGTGCTGGATGCGGCACGGGTGCTGGGCACGATGCCCAACGTGGTCGCCAACCGGCTCAACAGTCAGTACGACATCGCCGGGCCGAGCTTCACCATCAGTGCTGAAGAGCACAGCGGGCTCGAAGCATTGGCGCTGGCCACTCGTGCGCTGCGGGTCGGTGAGATCGATGCAGCCCTGGTCGGTGCCGTCGACATGAGCTGCGACTCGGTGCACCAGGTGGCCATGGGCATGGTCGGGCCTGCGGATCGACAGACACCGGGCGACGCGGCAGTCATGATGGTGCTGAAACGACTCGAGGATGCCGAGCGCGACGGCAACACCATCTACGCCGTGCTGCCCGGTGGCCGGTTCCACAACGATGGTGAACCACAGCCCGATCGTCCCGACGTGGTGTTCGGCCTCGGGAACGGCCCGGGAGGGGAGGCGCGCAGCGTGACCCACCTGTTCGGTCACTCTCACGCCGCATCGGGATTGGTGCACGTGGCCGCTGCCGCGTTGGCCCTGCACCATCGCGTCGTTCCGGGCGACACGCCACTGCTGGCGTCGAACCCTGGCGACGGAACGGGTCTCGCTGCTGGCGCGGGACCACGAACTGCGTTGGTGCGCATCGCTGCGATCGACGGCATCGTGCCGCGATCGGTGTTGCTCGCCGAGGCCGCCGGCAAACCCGCGCCCAGTCGAGTGCAGCCCCCGCGACTGCACGTGTTCTCTGCGCCAACGATGGCCGAACTCGTCGACGGGCTGGTGGCAGGCCGAGAGTCTGGCCAGGAATCTCGAACAGGCCCTGCCCGTCTCGTCATCGTCGCCACCAGCGATCAGCAGTTTGCCGAACGATCGGCCAGGGCCCGCCGGCACATCGAGACCGGCCACCCGCCGGGTGAGGGTGTTCACGTGCGTTCCACCCCCGTCGGTGGTGAGATCGCGTTCGTCTTCACCGGCGCCGGCGCGGCGTACCGGGGCATGGGCGAGGAGTTGCTGCGGGCCATTCCCGAACTTGCTTCGCCGATCTCGGCCAACTTCCCGCTGGGCGATGTCGCCGGGTGGGCCCACGCGGCTCAGCCCAGTGATCTGCACCCCAGCGACTACCTGTGGGGCACGGCGCTGCTCACCCAGGTGCATGCGCAGTTGACCCGTCACCTGCTGCAGATCGTGCCGAACGCCGCCATCGGCTATTCGTCCGGCGAGAGCAACAGCCTCTAC
Source organism: Ilumatobacteraceae bacterium (assembly GCA_043740085.1). Taxonomy (GTDB): domain Bacteria; phylum Actinomycetota; class Acidimicrobiia; order Acidimicrobiales; family Ilumatobacteraceae; genus UBA668. The sequence continues at coordinate 40,874 of JAYUCY010000001.1, read as the reverse complement.
GCGTTCGGCGTGTGGACCGACATGGATGCCATGCGCGCCGAGATCGAGGCCAGCGGCATGATGGAACGCGAACTCGGCGGGCGGTTCGCCGCGGTGCGCCGGGCGTGGGGCCAGGACTCGGCGCGTTGGGCCGTGTGGAACGTGCTCGCTCCCGTCGACGAGGTGAGACGTGCGATCGCCGCCGAGGCACGGGTCCACCTGGCGATCGTCAACACCGCCAACGACGTGGTGATCGCCGGCGACGCCGCGGTGTGCGATCTCGTGGTCGACGCGATCGGTCGCCGGCGCTGCAGGGTCGTTGACTACAACCTCGCCTGCCATGTGCCCGAGGTGGCACAGGCGTTCCACGAACCGTGGCTACGCATCCACACCCGCGCCGTGACGCCGGTGCCCGGCGTCCGCTTCTATTCGAACGGCGCCAGCGGCTCGTACAACGTCACCTCGCAGGCGTGCGCCGAGGCGATCACTGCGCAGGCCGAGACCACGCTCGACTTTCGCGGCACGATCGAGGCCGCATATGCCGACGGCGTGCGCGTTTTCGTCGAGCACGGTCCCGGTGGCGCGTGCACCAACTTCATCCGCGAGATCCTGCGCGACCGCGACATCGTGTGCGTGCAGCTCGATCGCCGCGGCAAAGACATCACGCAGGTCTACGAGGTCATCGCGGCGCTCGTCGCAGCCGGCGTGGCGGTGAACCACCAGGCGCTCACCGAGCGGTTGCAGCGGCCGGCCGCGCGACCCACCATCGGCGGTCCCGTACTGCGGGTGCCGGCTCACCCCGAGCCGATCCGCCTGCCGCCGCGCGAGACACCGGTCCAACTCCCAGTCCAGATGATGGCCCCGGCCCCATGGCTGCCGTCGGTGTTCTTCGTTGCGCCGGCGCCGCAGCCCGCGACAGACGTGCACGGCGGCGTCGTCGCCACGGTGCACCAACAGTTGGCCACGACGACGGCGCTGCATCGAACGTACGTCGAGCACCAATCGGTGGTGCACGAGCTGTTCTTGACGATGCGCAGCAGCGCGATGTCACAGTTGGCGAGCAGCGCTGCGCTCATCGCTCCAGTCGCCCCGGTCGCTCCGCTGACTCTGGTCGACCCGATCGCAGCGAGGCCGCTGTGGAACAAGCAGCAGCTGCAGATCCACTCGTCGGGCCGGATCTCGGAGCTGTTCGGCCCGTTCTTCGAACCGCAGGACGGCTACGAACATCAATGCCGCATGCCGGAGCCTCCGCTGCTGCTGGCCGATCGCGTGACCGGCATGGTGGCCGAACCCGGAGTGCTCGGCCGAGGCACCATCTGGACCGAGACCGATGTGCAGCGCGGCGCGTGGTACCTCAACGGCGGCTACATGCCCGCCGGTTTCATGATCGAATCGGGCCAGGCCGACCTGATGTTGATCAGCTACATGGGCATCGATCTGCTCAACCGCGGCGAGCGGGTGTACCGGTTGCTCGGCTGTACCCTCACCTACCACGGCGATCTACCCTCGCCCGGCGAGACGCTGCAGTACGAGATCCGCGTGAACAGCCACGCCCGCCACGGCGACATCCGCCTGTTCTTCTTCGAGTACGACTGCGTGGTCGCCGGTCGGCGGCGCCTCACCGTGCGCGACGGCCAGGCCGGGTTCTTCAATCGATCCGAGCTGAACGATGCGCTCGGCGTGTTGTGGACACCACAGGATGGGCAGGCCGACCTCGCGCCCGACGCGCGCGTCGACCCGCCCGCGGTGTCGTGCACGAAGACATCGTTCAGTCGCGACGACGTCGTCGCCTTCAGCGAAGGACGCGTCCTCGACTGCTTCGGTGCCGGCTACGGGTTGGCCGAGACACACACCCGCACACCGAAGATCCAGTCCGGGCAACAACTGTTCATCGACGAGGTCACCGCGTTCGACCCAGTGGGTGGGCCGTGGGGACGCGGGTTGATGCGCTGTGAAGCGGCCATCGCCAACGACGCCTGGTTCTTCGACGGGCACTTCAAGAACGACCCGTGCATGCCTGGGAACTTCATGGTCGAGGCGTGCATCGAGGCGATGTCGTTCTATCTCGCCGCGCTCGGCCACACGGTGCAGCGCGACGGTTGGCGGTTCCAGCCGCTGCCCGAGCAGCCGTTCGAACTGAAGTGTCGCGGTGAGATCAATCCGCAGACCCAGCGAGTCGTCTACGAGTTGCACGTGGAGGAGATCTGGTCGGGACCGCATCCGACCATCATCTGCGACGTGGTCGGATTCGTCGATGGCAAGGCCGCATTCCACGCGCACCGGATCGGCGTGGAGCTCACACCCGGCTGGCCGCTCACATCCATGCCGGAGCTCTACGAAGGGCGCGAGCTCCACGAAGGCACGGTCGAACCGGTGGAGGTAGCCACCGACGGCGCCGGGTTCGCGTTCGATTGGAAGGCGATGATCTCGTGCGCGTGGGGCAGGCCGTCGGAGGCGTTCGGCCCGATGTACGAGATGTTCGACGGCACGCGACGGTCGCCACGCCTGCCGGGGCCGCCATACCACTTCATCAGCCGGGTTACGAAGATCGACGGCACCCTGGGCGACTGCACCGCCGGCATGGAGATGGTATGCGAGTACGACATTCCCGACGACGCGTGGTACTTCGATCAGAACGGCGCCGAGACGATGCCGTTCGCCGTGTTGCTGGAGGCAGCGCTGCAGCCGTGCGGATGGGTGGCATCGGCCGTCGGCTCTGTCGCAGCCACCGCCGATGATCTGCTGTTCCGCAACCTCGACGGTACGGGAACCCTGGTCGGCGAACTCACGCGCCCGGCCGCGACGGCGACGGTGATGTTGACCACGCGGGTGAAGCTCGTCAGTGTCTCGCGCGCCGGGGGCATGATCATCGAAGGCTTCGACGTCGAGTGCGCGCTCGGCGATCGCCTCTCCCGAGGCGTCGTGATCTACAAGATGAACACGGTGTTCGGATTCTTCCCGCCCGACGCGTTCGAGAACCAGGTCGGCCTCGCCGTCGACACAGTGCACCGCGACCAGATCTCGCAGGCCGATCCGGCGTGGATCGATCTCACCGACCGACCGGCGCGCTACTGCGCCGGGCAACCCCGGCTCGCCGGACCGATGTTGCTGATGCTCGACCGGGTGGCCCATATCGCGGGTGCAGGCAGTGCCGGTCTCGGAGTGGTGCGCGGCGAGAAGGATGTCGATGTGTCGGAGTGGTTCTTCAAGGCCCACTTCTTCCAGGACGCGGTGCAGCCCGGCTCGCTCGGCATCGAGGCGCTGCTGCAACTGCTGCAGTTCTACATGCTCGACAAGAACATGGCGGCAGGGTTGCCGGACGCGCGCTTCGAACCGATCATGCTCGGTACGCCGCTGACATGGAAGTACCGCGGTCAGGTCACGCCACGCAACACCATGATCACCACCGTGATGGAGATCACCGCGGTAGGCGCTGACGACCACGGTCCGTTCGTGATCGGCGCCGGGTCGCTGTGGTGCGACGGTCTGCGCATCTACGAGGTATCGGGTATGGGCATGCGCATCGTCGGGGGCCACAGCGGGCCAGGCGAGCGAACGGCAGGCGAGGTGGCCAAGCGAGACGTCGTCAATGCCATGCACACCTTCTGGGGGCCGTTGCGCAACACCCCCCAGGCTTGGCTCGGCGACGACTTGATCGACGGCCTGATCGATCGGTACGTGAACAGGGTGATGGTGCCGGTGCCAGCGACCTTGGACAACCTGCGCGCCAGGTCGGCCATCTTCGTGGCCAACCACCAGGTGCAGATCGAATCGCTGATCATGTCCAACGTGCTGCCGGCGCTGACCGGTGTGCCGCTGACCGTGGTCGCCAATGCGAAGCACGAACAGCGCTGGATCGGCGAGCTGGTCAGGGCGCTCGAGGCCTACCCGGGCTTTCGCGCTCGCGACGTGATTGCGTATTTCGACCAGGCCCAGCCGGCGACGATGTTCGAGATCATCGCCGGAGTGCGGGAACGAATGGCGGCCGGACCCCATTCTTTCTTCGTGCACGTCGACGGAACGCGGGCCAGGAGCTGTCGCCAGAGAACACTCCGATGCAGTTCGGTGCTGCTCGACCTCGCGCTCGAACTGGACGTACCGATCGTGCCGGTTCGGTTCACGGGCGGTCTCCCCATCGAGCCGATCGCCGGCAAGGCGGAGGTGCCGGTGGGCCACGGCCGCCAGGATTACTGGATCGGCGCGCCGATCGAGGCCGACGAGCTCCGGTCGATACGACTGCGCGACCGGGTGGATCACGTCGTCAGCTCGATCAACAGCCTCGGTGTTACCCCCGAAGATGAGGTGCCACTCGACGGCGACCCCGTGTTCGCCGCACGCGTTCGGCAGTGGCAGCAGCGCACGGGTGGCAACGAGGTGTTCGCTGCGGCATGGCAGATCCTGCAGCAGGCCGACGACGTACACGACGAGGCCCAGATCCTGCGCGACGCCGCCGCGGCCGGCACCTATCGGCCCGACGGCACACCACGCGGCGAGTGGTTGGGCGGAATGGCTGCGCTGTTGCTCGGCGCTGGTTCAGTAGGGGTTGGGTCAGAGCGTCAAGCGTTCACGGTAGGGCGGTCGAGCCACCCGCATCTGGTCGACCACAGCGTGAACGGCACACCGGTGGTGCCGGTCGCGTGTGTGCTCGAGTGGTTCGCTCGCGCCGCCATTGCCCACGCTCCGGACCTGTACCTGGCCGAGCTGTTCGATCTGCGGGTGCTCAAAGGGGTGGTGGCCGACGGCTATGCCGCGGGCGACGATCTGCGTCTCCTGGTCACGTCACGAGCGATGGCGACGCCTGCGCAGACTGATGCCGTGATCGGCGAATCCACGCTTGCGCTCGAGTTGATCGACGAATCGACCGGCGGGCTGCACTACCGCTGTTTCGCGCGGCTCACGGTCGACCCCCCAGTTGCCACGACATCCACCACCCAAGTCGCCGACGCTGCGGCCGCGCTGACGCGTCCGGTCTACGGGAGCGGTGTGTTGTTCCACGGGCCTGCGTTCCAGGTGATCGCCGCGATCGACACTCCGTCCGCCTCCGGTCTGGTCGCCTCGCTCACCGGTGTGCTCGAACACGAGTGGCCGGCCGAAGCGTGGGTGGGCGACGTCGCGCTGCTGGACGGCGCACTTCAACTGGCGCTGCTGTGGACCGAGCACCTGCTCGACGAGCCGTCGCTGCCCACCGGCATCGGTCGGGTGCGAACCTTTGGGCCGCCTCGCCACGGACGCCACACGGCAACGTTGGTCGGCCGCGAGGCGAGCCGTCACCGGGTCGTCTGCGATGTCGTCGTGCGCGACGAATCGGGCACCACGGTTGTTGCGGTACGAGGCATCGAGACACACGTTTTGCCCAAGGCCCGATCCCGCTGATGCCCGAGCAGTTCAACGGGCAACTTCTCGCGCAGCGGGTGCGTTGTGCCCTTGAACGCCGGTTATACGGGTGATCCACCTCCTGGGCCAATGGCCCGGTGACTCTTCTCGGGCTCAGGTCCATCGACCGGCGTAGGTGGTCATTGGAGCTCCGTGATGTCGGGGATGAAATGGCCCATTCGTTCGCGTTTGGTGTCGACGTATCGTTGGGCTTCGGGGTGAATGGGGACGTGGAGTGGGACGCGTTCGGTGATGGTGAGGCCGAAGCCTTCGAGCCCGCCGTACTTGGCCGGGTTGTTGGTCAGCAGCCGGATGGTGGTGAGACCGAGGTCGGCGAGGATCTGGGCGCCGACGCCGTATTCGCGGTTGTCGACGGGGAGGCCGAGCTCGAGGTTGGCGTCGACGGTGTCGAAGCCGTTGTCCTGGAGCTCATAGGCGCGAAGTTTGTGGGTGATGCCGATACCGCGTCCCTCGTGGCCGCGGAGGTAGACGACGACACCGTGGCCCTCGTGGTCGATGCGGCGCATCGCCTCGTGCAACTGGGCGCCGCAATCGCACTTGACGCTGGCGAAGACGTCGCCGGTGATGCACTCGCTATGAACGCGGACGAGCACGTCGGCGCGGCCGGCGATGTCTCCTTTGACGAACGCGAGGTGGGTGTCACCGCCATCGACTTGGCTGTGGAACGCGTAGCAGCGGAACTCGCCCCATTCGGTGGGCAGCCGGGCCGCAGCGGTGCGCGTGATCAGTTTCTCGGTGCGTCGCCGGTGGCGGATCAGATCGGCGATCGACACGAGCAGGAGGCCGTGTCGGTCGGCGAACTCGCGCAGGTCAGCGACGCGGGCCATGCCCCCGGTGTCGAGGACGACTTCGCAGAGCAACCCGGCCGGTGAGCGTCCAGCGAGCCGGGCGAGATCGACAGCGGCTTCGGTGTGCCCGGCGCGTTTGAGCACCCCGCCCGGCCGGGCGCGCAGCGGGAAGATGTGGCCGGGCCGGTTGAACGCCGCCGGGCCGATGTTCGGGTCGGCGAGGGCGCGCAGTGTGCGGGCGCGGTCGGCGGCGGAGATTCCGGTCGACGTGCCGGTTTTCAAGTCGACGCTGACTGTGAACGCGGTTCCTTGCGCTTCTTGATTGGCCCCCGGTGGCACCATCAGGGCAAGGTTGAGTTCATCGCAGCGTTCGTCGGTCAGCCCGACACAGATCACCCCGGAGGTGTGGCGGACGAAGAACGCGAGCTGCTCCTCGGAGACGGTGTCGGCGGCCATGATCAGGTCGCCTTCGTTCTCGCGGTCTTCGTCGTCGGCGACGACGACGATGTCACCGCGAGCGATCGCTGCGATCGCGTCATCGATCGAATCGAAAAGCCCCGTCCTCATGCATCGACCTCACCCAGGAAATGAACATGTTGCTCGATCGGCACTCGCCCGGTGAACATCTCAGACCTCTCGGTCGTGGTCGTTGGATGGATGGTCGGTTGCCATGGCGGCGCTCCTGGTGTGGGGGATGAGATCGAGTCGGAGGTCGTCACCGAGGCGACGCACGTCGACGAAGCGGCCTCTCCACATCGCATCGATGGAGGGTGCTGTCGGGCCGGCCAGCAGCGGGACCATGTCGCCACCGGTGAGCAACGCAGGTGCGATGTAGATGACGTATCGGTCAATCAGGTCGTCGTCGTGAAAGGAACGCACGACGGCCGAGCCGCCTTCGATCATGACTTGGACGATGTCGCTTCGACCCAATTCATCGAGGAGCGCTCCGATATCACCGGTCCACTCGAGACACGGGTGGACTTTGGCGTCGGCGGGTGCTCGGCCAAGCACGACCCTGAGCGGGTCGGTACCCTCGACGTGGCGGACCGTCAGCGAAGGGTCGTCTGCTCTGATCGTGCCGGCGCCGACGATGATCGCGTCGCTCTCGGCGCGCAGACGGTGGACATCGGTTCGAGCTTCCTGGCCGGTGATCCATTGAGAAGATCCGTCAGGGGCGGCGATGCCACCGTCGAGTGTGGCGGCGAGCTTGCAGACAACGTAGGGCCTTCCCGTCCGGCGATGATGCAGATACGGTTCCAGTTGGGCGGTGACCAGATCGCCGAGGAGCCCGACCTCGACGGCCACGCCTGCGGCTCGCAACGCGGCGACTCCCCGCCCAGCGACCCGCCGGTCCGGGTCGTGCACACCGACCACGACCCTGGCGATGCCGGCGGCCACGATCGCGTCGACGCACGGTGGGGTTCGTCCGTGGTGCGAGCACGGTTCCAACGTCACCACCAACGTCGCGCCCACCGCCGCGGCGCCCGCAGCGGTGAGGGCGATCACCTCGGCGTGCGCACCCCCTGCGGGCTCGGTCGCGCCGACGCCGACGACGTGTCCGCTCGCGTCGAGCACGACAGCACCAACCCAAGGGTTCGGTGAGGTCCGCGACCGAACACTGGCCGCGTGTTCGATGGCGCGGGCCATCGCTCCCGCTTCCTCCATCAACTCGGCAAGCGGACCACCAGGAAAGACATCGTCGGACCAGCGGGTGGGCACTGACGCACCCTAGCCAGGTCAGTTCTGTTTTGACACTCAGCACGTGCAGTTTTGACACTGGTCATGTCGAGGTCATTTCGAGGAGTTGGTGGACGGCGGATCGTGCGGCATCGAGGGGGTCGGTGCTGGCGAAGATCGTGCATTGCACGATGGCGCCATCAAGAATGACGGCCAAGGCGGCCGGGAGCCACGGCGGCGCGTTGGGACGGTCGCGTGTGGCAAGGTGGGCGAGGTGCTCGATGAGGTCGCGTTTGTGCGCGGCGATGATCGCGTGGTGGGTGTCGCTCGTCTCGGCGAGCGAGTTGATGAAGGCGCAGCCGCGGTAGCCGGGGGTGTCGACCCATTCGGCGATGGCGTCGAACGTGGCCAGCACCGGGTCGGCGCCGCCCGCGATGTGGCGGTCGACGCTGGTCGTGAACCACGCCATCCACCTGTCGTGGCGATCGGTCAACCATGCGGCCACGAGCTCGCCCTTCGACGTGTGCATGGCATAGAGCCTTCGCATCGAGACGCCCGACGCGTCGCGAACGTCGCTCATCACCACGCTGCTGATGCCGCGGGCATAGAACAACTCGTCGGCGGCGTCCAGCACGGCGCGCCGCGCATCGTCGGGGGAGAAAGTTGCGGCTGGACTCATCGCAACGCGAGGTTGGCTGTGTCGCCGTCGAGGCGCGGTCCGAAGATGCGTCGCTCGTCGACGGTGATCTGGACGTCGTTGATGCTGGCCTCGCGGCGCCGCATGAAGCCGTCAGCATCGAACTCCCAGTTCTCGTTCCCGTACGACCGGAACCACTGGCCATCGCGGTCGTGCCACTCGTACTGGAATCGCACGGCGATCCGGTTGTCATGGAACGCCCACAGTTCCTTGCGCAGCGCATAGTCGAGTTCCCGATCCCATTTGGCCCGCAGGAAGGCGACGATCTGGTCGCGGCCCTCGATGAATTCTGAACGGTTCCGCCATACCGAGTCCACCGTGTACGCGCCCGCAACGCGTTCGGGGTCGCGCGTGTTCCACGCCGCCTCGGCTGCGAGCACCTTCTGCCGCGCCGACGGCTCATCGAACGGCGGAAGGGGAGGTCTCGTCGGGTTCGTCATCCTGCTTCGCTCCAAGGGTGTGAGAATGTAAATTCTCATCCTATGAGAACCATCATTCTCTCGTCAATTCGCCGATCGCGGCTTGGCCTCCCAAAGGGTCGGCAGTCGGGCTGATCAAGTGGTGGCAACATCCCTGCGTGCGAACAGCACGGTGGCCGAGATCACGATCACGCTCAGGTACCCGACGAGTGCGAGCAGCGCGACGATAGGCGGGCGTTCGAAGCTGGCGGTTCTCAGCTCCGACCAGGGGATCACGATCGCGACGTTCTCGCCGATCATGAATCGTGCAAGCTTCGGCCAGAAGCTCGCCACCAACCGTTCGACCAAGAGAGCCCAACCGGCCAGGGCCACCAATGCTGCGCTGGTGTTGCGTCCGATGGTGGCGACACTGACGGCCAGTACGGCGATGAGCGCCGAGACGAGAGAGATCCGGCTCATCGCCAGCAACAGCGTTGCCCACCATGATGAATCGGTGCCGGTCGTGGTGCCGTGCGCGAGTACTGCGGGCAGTGTGGCGACAAGGCAGAGACCTTGCAGCACGAAGCTGATCGCGAACGAGAGAAGCGCTGCGGAGGTGGTCCGGGCACCGTGCAGGAGCACGCGGGAAGGAACCCACGTGAGCATCGTGGTCATCGTCCCTGCCCGCCATTCGGCCCCTGCCACCGAAGCGCCACAGAGCGCAGCCCCCACTACCAGGAACATCGCACTGACGAGGAGGGGGCCATCGCCGCCACCGGGTGCCCACCAGTTCACCATTCGTGCGGGTGAGCCCCCGTCGCGAGCGAATTTCACGGGGTTGCTGCTGGACAGGAACACGACGAGGCCGAGGACCGCGCAGAGCACGACTGCGATCACCACCATCCAGCGAACCAGCCGGCGGTGCAGCGCGCGTCGCATTTCGACAACGGTCAATCGAACGAACCTCACGATGAAACCTCTGCATGGGTGGTGATGCTCAAGAACAGTTCCTCGAGGCTGACGGATTCGGGACGCATTTCAGTGAGGTACAACCCAGCTCCGGCCAACAGTTTGGTCACCAGCGCCGCGTCGGAAGCTGGGAGGGCCACCCGCAGGTACTTGGCGTCGGTCTCCACCGTCAGGCCGGCGCTGCGCAGCACTTCCAAGCCCGCAGTAATGTCATCGACGGCGACAAGCAGCGACGGGCGGGCGGCCTCGGCCAGCACATCGTCCACGCGGCCGGTCAGGACCAGCTTGCCGCGATCGATGATCGCCACCCGGTCGCACGTCTGCTCTACCTCGGAGAGAAGATGGCTGGAGACGAACACGGTGCGCCCCTCGCTGCCGAGCAGCAGCAACAACTCTCGAATCTCGCGCATCCCCGCAGGGTCGAGCCCGTTGGCCGGCTCGTCGAGGATCAGCAGGGCAGGGTCCTTCAACAACGCTGCCGCGAGCCCGAGTCGCTGGCGCATGCCGAGCGAGTAGGTGCGCACTTTGTCGTCGGAACGCTCCTCCAGTCCCACCTTCGCCAGGCTGTCGGCGACCCGCTGCTTGCCGATGCCGTCGACGGCGCCGAGGAGTTGGAGATTCTCGCGCGCTGTCATGGTGGGGAACATCGCCGGGGTCTCCACGATCGCACCAACGCTCGGCATGACGTTCGCCAGTTGCGAGGGTGTCGGGCGTCCAAGAACAGCCGTAGAGCCTGATGAGGCGGAGACAAGGCCGAGCATGCATCGAATGGTCGTCGTCTTGCCGGATCCGTTCGGCCCGAGGAACCCGAAGACACCCCCCTCCGGCACCGACAGGTCCAGACCGTCCACCGCTCGCAGCCGCTTGCCGTGACGCCCCCGGTACTCCTTGCAGAGACCTTCGATCTCTATGATTGCTGCCATATCGAGACAGACGTTGCCCGAGGCTGGACGGGTGACGTACGGACGAATGATGCGGACACATGCCGCTGCGCGCGGGCGCGCGGCGGCGAGCAGAAGCGAGGTTGCTCAGCGAGATAGGAGCGTCGTCATCCGGTGTGCTAGCGATGTGTGTTTGTTCACTGACCCCGGCCACCCGCCGAAAGTTCAAGGAGTCACCATGTCATCTGTTTCCGCCGCTGTTCTGACCGACCGAGCGTGGGCACCGCCCACCGATCGGACCAAGGCGGTTGCTCGCGATGCCGTGTTGGTGCTCGGGTTCGCGCTGCTGACCGCAGGGCTCGCGCAGATCGAACTGCACCTCAGCTTCACCCCAGTGCCCATCACCGGCCAGACGCTCGGCGTCCTGCTGGCAGGCGGCGCGCTGGGCTCGAAGCGTGGTGGCATCAGCCAACTGCTGTACTGGGGCATGGGCCTGATCGGCCTGCCGTTCTACGCTGGCGGCGACGGCGGTTGGTCGAACGGAACGGGTGCGACCATGGGCTACTTCGTCGGGTTCATCGTTGCTGCGTTCATCGTCGGCCGGTTGGCCGAACGGCAGCAGGACCGTTCGCTCTCAACCTCACTCGCAGCCATGGCGCTGGGGTCGATCGTCATCTACATCTTCGGTGCCTCGTGGCTCGCCTACGACCTTCACATCCCCATGGCCACCGGCGAGACGAATGCCCTCGGGCTGGGCGTCACTCCGTTCCTCATCGGCGACCTGTTGAAGCTGGCCCTCGCCGGTGCCCTGCTGCCTGCCGCATGGGCGATCGCCAACCGGAACCACGACTGACCCCACCTACTCCGAGGGGTGTGACTCGGCAGTGAGGTTCCGGTCTGACTGGGGATGACGGCGGCGAGATCTCTAACGTCGGGAGGATGAACGCTGTGACCGCTTCGCTCCTCGATCTCTCCGGCAGGATCGCCATCGTCACGGGCGCGGCGACCGGCATCGGCGAGGCGATCGCCCGCACGCTCACCGCCGCGGGAGCTTCGGTCGTCGTGGCCGACATCGACACGAAGGGCGCCGAACGTGTGGCATCCGACATCGGTGGGACGGCCCTCGATCTCGACGTCACCGATGCGGAGGCCTGTGCGAAACTTCTCGGCTCGATCGGTGACCGCATCGACATTCTGGTCAACAATGCAGGGTCGTACCACGACGCTGGAAGCATCCTCGATCAAAGCGTCGAGTCGTGGCGCCGCGCCATCGACATCAATCTCGCCAGCCTCTTCAACTGCTCGAAGCCGGTCGCGGCGCGAATGGTCGAGCAAGGCGGGGGAGGGGCGATGGTGAACATCGCCTCCGTCGATGGGATGCTGCCGTGCCTGGGCACCGGCTACGACTCGGCCAAAGCGGGCGCGATCCACTTCACTCGCAGCCTCGCGGTCGATCTTGCCCCGCACGGGATCCGCGTCAATGCCGTCAGCCCCGGCGTGGTGCCCGTGCCGACGCTCGACAAGATGCATGCCGGCGAGATCGAGCACTTCTGGCCGAAGGAACCATCGGTGAGTGGGCTCATGGGTCCGCTGATGGCGAGGCGATCGTCGAACGTGCCGCTCGGTCGGAAGGGCCTGCCCGCAGACATCGCCCATGCCGTGCTGTTCCTCGTGAGCGATGCGTCGAGCTACGTGACCGGGCAGAACCTCGCCGTCGACGGGGGATGGACGCTGGTATGAGCAACTTTCGCGCGACGTTGCGTGAGAGAACCCTCACCAGCGCGCAGTAATGTCGCTGTCGTGTCTGCTGGCGCAGACACCACGTGTACTGCATGGGAGACATCATGGGCGACATCTCGAACCCGACACCGACCGTTGAGCAACTCTTGGCCATCGAGAGCTGCCGCGAAGCGGCTCGTCGTTACTCGTACGGCGTCGATCGTCTCGACGGCGACGTGATGAAGTCGGCGTACTGGCCGGACGCCACGGATGATCACGGCGTATTCGTCGGCAACGCATGGGAGTTCTGCGATCGAGTTGTGTCGACCCATGACAGGTGGACCTGGACGATGCACACGATCTTCAACCACCGCGTCGAGATCGATGCCGATGGTGAGCACGCCCGAGGTGAGGCCTACAACGTGAGCTACCTGTTCAACGAGGGCGATCGACGGCTCGCCACGTGGTTCGGGCGCTACCTCGACACCTACGAGCGCCGCCACGGCGAATGGCGCATCTCGCATCGCGTGTGCGTCCACCATGGCGACACGAGCGAGGCGGTGCCGGATTCTATGGGGATCGATGCCTCCAAGTTCCGCCAGGGATCCTTCGACCGTCCGGCCAACCAACGACCCATCGGGCCCTGATGCCACGCCTTACCAAAGGTGAGGTGGGGTACCAGGCTGGAATCGGCGCATTCCCATCGTGGAGCAGCGTCGAAGTGGAAGGCTGGCGCGATGACTGCTGACGCGTCTCTCGTCGAGCGGCTCGCAGCGCTCGAGTGCCCGGTCACCCACTCGATGCTCGACCCCGTGATCCAGGATTCGCCGTGGGAGTTCTACCGCGAGCTTCACGAACAATGCCCGGTTTTTCCCATGCCCGAGATCGGCGCGGTGATGTTGACCAAGTACGACGACGTGCGCTTCGTGCTCACCAACCCGGACCTGTTCTCCAGCAGCGGTCGCGGCGGAGGGGCAAAGAACGGCTTGCAGGTCGCCAATGCGCGTCGATATCAGGAGATTCTGCGCGAGCGTGGGTGGGGCCACGTCGAGACGCTGCAGCGCACAGACCCGCCGATCCACACGTCCTACCGACGGCTGGTCGCCAAGGCATTCCTGCCGCGCCGCATCAAGGCGATGGCACCGCACATCGATGACGTGACGCGCGAGCTGATCGACGCGCTCATCGGTGCAGGGCAGTGCGAGTTCAATTTGGACTTCGCGATGCCGCTGCCCGGCATCATCATCGCCGTGGAGCTCGGTCTCGACCGCTCCCAGATCCACCGTTTCAACCGGTGGGCGGGCGCCATGCTCGCGTTGGCGATGCGTCCGCTCACCGAGGAAGAGCTGCTGGATGCCGTCGAGATCGAGCTCGAGGCACAGCATCACCTTGCTGCTGAGTTCGAGCGCCGGCGAACCGAACCGGCCGATGACCTCATCTCCACACTCGTCCATGCGCACGAAGGCGAAGATGGCGCAGCGCCACTGACCGTGGCCGAGCTACAAAACCTGATGCACCAGTTGGTCACGGGCGGCTTCGAGACCACCACCAGCGCCTTGAACCACGGGATGTGGCTACTGACGCGATACCCGGAGGTGCAGGATCGTCTGCGCAGCGATCGTTCGCTCGTGCCGGCGTTCGTCGAGGAGGTCCTCCGCTTCGAGAGCCCGGTCGCCGGTCTCACCCGGCGGGCCACACGCGACGTCGAGGTGAACGGTGTCGTCATTCCCGAAGGTGCGATGGTGATGATCCGGTACCAGGCGGCTAACCGCGACGGCGCTGCGTTTGACCGTCCCGACGAGTTCGACATCGACCGCGAACGCAACAACCACCTAGCGTTCGGTGTGGGCGTGCACTTCTGCGTGGGGGCAGCGCTGGCCCGTCAAGAGCTGCTCAGTGCATTCACCCAATGGCTGGAACGCACGTCGAGCATCGAGTTGGCTCGCCCGTTCGAGGGGCCTGCCCACGAGCCGAGCTTCATCCTGTACCCCATGAAAGAGCTCCCGCTCCGGTTCACTGCGGCCTGATCGCCGAGGGGAATTGATCACGCGATGAGTGAGCCGACTCATTGAATGGCAGACCGAGCACGATGTCGAGTCGACCGATCGCCTGGAGCGGATCGACCACGTGGATGGTGGTCCAACCGAGCTGACGTGGCGGGACGAGGTTCTGGTCGAAGTCGTCGAGGTACAGGATCGAGTGGTGAGGCACGCCGAGCGTCGTCGCTGTTGCCTCGTAGATCGCGAGCTCAGGTTTGCGGGCGCCGACAGCGAACGATTCGACAACCACGTCGAACAGCTCGAAGTCGACGTCGCGCTGCATCGTCGGCCGGAACTCGGCGAAGGTGTTGGTGAGCAGACCGGTGAGGAATCCGGCCGCGCGCAGCGAACGCACCCGGTCGACCATCTCGTCGACCACCGTGTACTCGCCTGGTGCCAGGAGCCGGTCGATCTCGTCGCCGTGGAGGTCGAAGCCGACCTCGGTCGCCCAGGGTTGGAGGAGCAGCTGGATGTCGGCGACAGCGATCTCGCCTCGTTCGGCGCGATGCCACGGATGCGCCGGGCTGCTGCTCCTCGGGCCGAGGAGCACTTCGTGCATCAGCCGCGGCTCGACGCCGTGTGTCGATGCGATCTTGCCGATCTGGTTGGCGATGGATGTGATCAGCACCCCGCCGAAGTCGAACACGACCGCTCGGATACCTGGGTTCGCAGCGGTCATGTCGCTCGCACGTGCCTGTTCCGCACGTCGACTGGAGTCGTGCGAACCGGGTCGATCGAAGGCCGCGGTCGGGGTGCGGTCGGATCGCTGACCGTGATCGCGGCCCCAACAGCGATGAGGCTCATGGTGGTGTTCCTGGCTGCTTCGTCGGGGTGGGGGCGATGCTCGCCAGTATGACAACGTGCCGAGCCATGCAGGCGAACTGGAGGAGAAGATGGCATGTACGCAGCGCTGATCACCGGCAAGACGACCGTGGGGTTCAGAGCTGGTGAGTGGAACCACCGATCAGGCACAGGTGCTCGTCAGCTCGAACTGGTGATGGCAGGCTCCGGTTCGATAGACATGGCCCCTCACGGACACATCAAACCTTGGGGGTAACGATGTTCGACTTCACTGGCAAGACGGTGCTCATCACCGGAGCATCGATGGGCCTCGGCGAGGGCTTCGCCCATGGGTTTGCACAGGCCGGCGCGGATCTCGTGCTGACCGCCCGGTCCCACGATCTGCTCGAAGGTGTCGCGGAAGTTTGTCGTTCGAAGGGCAGCACGGTGACCGTGGTGCCCGGTGACGTCTCGATCGAGGACGATGTCGCGCGGGTCGTCGCGGCAGGTGTCGAAGCGCACGGCAAGATCGATGTGCTGATCAACAACGCCGGCGTGAGCGACATGCGCGGCGTGGCGCCAGAGCAGTTCGACATGGACACGTGGAACTGGATCATGTCGATCGACCTCAACGGTGCGTTCATGTACATGCGCGATGTCGGCAAGCACATGCTCGAATCCGGCGGAGGGTCCATCGTCAACATCTGCTCGATCATGGGCCACGGCGCCAACGAGTTGAACATCATCGCGTACACCGCCGCCAAGGGTGCGCTGCGGAACGTGACGATGCAGCTCGGGTGCGAATGGGCAGATCGCGGTGTCCGCGTCAACTCGGTTTCGCCCGGGTTCATCGTGACCGAGATGGTTCGCCCTGCACTCGAAGGAATGGGCATGGACAAGTGGATCGCCTCGCGCACGCCGATGCGCCGGATCGGCGAGCTCGGTGAGATCGTCGACCCGGTCCTGTTTCTCGCGTCAGATGCCGCGAGCTATATCACGGGTCACGATCTCAACGTCGACGGTGGCACCAACGCCGCGAACGGCTACTACCAGATCCCGCCGATCCATCAGGAGTGGAATGCCGAGACTCGGCCCCGCATCGGCAAGGGATACGAGGGGATCCAGCCTCGCCCCGACTGGTACGAGGCGATGAAAGCCGGTATCCCCGGCATCCACTACACCCCGCGAGGGTGAGGGAACGCTGATGAGTCCGCCGACCGACCTCGGAGCCATCGCGTCGTTCCTCGCATTCGATGCGCCGGTGTGGATCACGGGCTAGACCCTTTTCGTGGCCTGCGGCCGCTGAACGCTTCGTTCTGACTTCCGGATTGCCAACTAACCAATCAATCAGTTAGTATTTGTGACATGGGTCACTCCTGTGACCCGCCGGCCCACTTGTGGCATGGGCCGGTGCATCACAAAACATGGGGGGAAGTTGTTCCAATGAATTCTCGATCCAGAATGCGATCACGGTGCTTGGGCGCTGTGCTGTGCAGTTTCGCGCTCATTGCTGCTGCATGCAGTAGCGATAGTGGGAAGACCAACTCCACGGCGGCTGCGCCGGCGGCGGCGGACACCACGGCTGCCCCGGCAGCGGCGGACACCACGGCTGCCCCAGCAGCGGCCGACACCACGGCTGCACCGGCGGACACCACGGCTGCGGGTAAAGCTACCGGTGAGCCGATCAAGATCGGCGTGCAGAACCTCGAGGGCGATCCGAACGGTTCGTTCCCGGAGTTCTCGCTCTCGATGCAGGCTGCGGCCGACTACGTCAACGCCGAACTCGGCGGTCTCGGTGGCCGCCCGATCGACATCGTGCTCTGCAAATCGATCGTCTCGCCCGACGACTCGCAGCGCTGCGCCAATGAGCTGTCGGCCGACGGGGTCGATCTGGCGATCTCCACGATCAACTTCTTCGGGAACCAATTCTCGATCTACAAGGGCTCGAACATCCCGGTCCTCACCGTGACGCCGATCACGATTGCAGACTTCACCAGCCCGGGCACCTTCGCCATCGGCGCGGGTGGCGGTTGTCTTGGTGCGCACACCGGAGTGATCGAGTTCGCGACGAACCAGATCGAGAAGATCGAAGGCATCGACGTGGAGAAGGTCGCCGTGCCGTGGGCTGATACCCCGCCTGGCGTGGTCTGCTACAACGACCTCGAGGCGAAGCCACTCGACGTGTTGAACGGTTCCGAACCGGGCGACTCCAAGCGCGCGGGTTCCAAGCCCAACCTGACGTACATCGGTGTGCCAATCGCGCCGGCCACGCCGGACCTGACGGCGCAGGCAACGCAGGTCCTCGATTCCAACCCCGACGTGATCGTCTTCTCCGCCCAGGGTGCGGACTGCTGGAACCTCGTCGATGCGATGGGTCGGCTGGGCTGGACCCCGCAGAAGACACCGCTCGTGTTGACCGGCGCCTGTATTGACTTCGCCGCGATGAAGAAGGCCGGAGATCTGGCCAAGGGCATCTACTTTCAAGGCACCGAGAACGGCATATTGGCGCCGCTCGACGGCCTCAAAGGTCAGCAGCTCGCCGACGCCACGACATATCAGACCAAGGGTGTGCAGTACGGCCTGAGCAAGGATGACCTGTTCAAGGGCTTCGCGGCTCAGGGCTTCAGCGCCATCATGTCAATTTGGGAGATCGCTCAGACGGTCAAGAGTGATGTCACTGGTGCGTCGATCGCTGCGGGGTACGCAGCAACCGATGGTACCCAGCCTTCCTTCGGCAACTCGCCGCTCAACTGCAAGGGCGCGCCCACGCCGTACATCTCGGTGTGTGGCTCGTCGGTCGCGATCTCCCAGTGGGACGGCGAGAAACTCGTCACCGTCGTCGACCGTCTGTCCGGTCTCGACCTCGTCGCTGGCACCGCGCTGCGTCCAGGTCCGAAAGGCTGAGTAGGAGTATTACAACGTCATGTCCCCGCAGCCTCGCTGCGGGGACATGACGTGTTACCACGCATCGGGGCGCATCGAAAGATGCGCCCCGATGCGCTACTGGCTGACTCTGAGCAGCTCACTCATCTTTACGGACGCGACCGCGAGGGACATTGCGTGAATGACATCATCTTCAACCTGTTGATCGGGCTCGGCATCGGCGCGTTGTATGCCACGCTCGGTGCCGGTCTTGTCATCTCCTACAAGGGCTCGGGCGTCATCAACTTCGCCCACGGGGCACTTGCGATGTACGGCATCTTCACGTTCGACACGGCGTGGAACCGCGGTCAACTCTTCCTCCCGTGGGTCGACTTCCTCCCCACGAACTCCCTGAACCTTCCGGTGCGCATCACGCTCTCTGCGGATGGCAGGTGGCCGATGATCCCATCACTTGCCTTGGCATTGGCGATGGCTGCGGTCCTCGGGCTCGCGGCACACTTCCTGGTCTTCCGGCCGCTGCGCAACGCAGCGCCGCTGGGCAAGGTCATCGCTTCGCTCGGCTTGGCCCTCTACCTCCAGGGTGTCGCGCTCCTCAACTTCGGCACCTCGTTCCCGCAACCCAACAGCGTCGTACCGAGCGGTCCTGTCCGCAACTTCCTCGGGCTCGGCAAGATCTTTCCGCGCAACACGATCTACGTCGTTGCCTTCGCACTGCTGCTTGGTGGCCTGATTTGGGCCGGGTATCGATTCACCCGCTTCGGTCTCGCCACCCGAGCGGCAGCCGGCAATGAAAAGGGCGCCGTCCTGCTCGGCTACTCGCCCCAGACGCTGGCGGCGGTGAACTGGGTGATCGCGTCGGTCACCGCAACGCTCGCCGTCATCATCGTCGGTCCGATCCAAGGCACGCTCACCCCTGTCGGTCTCACCGCCCTAGTCGTTCCCGCTTTGGCGGCTGCGCTCATCGGCGGGCTTCGATCTGTGCCCATCGCGGTGGCGGGTGGTCTGATCCTCGGTGCAGTCCAGACGTTGCTCGACGTCAAGCGCATCGACTGGTTCACCGGCCCGCTGCTCGGCTGGTTGCAGAATGGGGTGCGCAGCGCACTCCCGCTCATCGTCATCGTCGTCGTGTTGTTCCTACGCGGAAAGTCGCTGCCGACGCGCGGTGCGGTCGTCGAGCGCCGGCTCCCGTTGGCTCCGCAACCGAAACGAATCTACGAGCATGCGTTCGTGTGGCTGACGCTGATGACGCTGCTCGCCTTCGTCTTCGAGAACTCGGGAGGACGGACAAGGTTCGCGAACTCGCTGCAGAACGGGATCGTGCTCTCGATCATCATGCTCTCGATCGTGGTGATCACCGGTTACACCGGTCAGATCTCGCTGGCCCAGATGACCTTTGCAGGCATCGCTGCGTTCTTCACAGCGCGAATGATGGCCGACGGCATCGGGCGCGGCGCGAACCTCGTGCCGGTCACCGGATTGGGCCTGCCGTGGCCCATCGCCGGGGCGATCGGGGTGATCGCCGCCGTCATTGTCGGCGTGTTCGTCGGCCTACCGGCCGTACGCATTCGCGGCGTGCAACTGGCCGTGGTCACTATCGCCGCAGCAGTGGCGATCCAGGCCGTCTACTTCGAGAACGACTACATCACGCAACTGCGCGCCGGGGTACCCGCCTACATCAAGACCCCGACGTTCTTCGGGCTCGACATCGGGGCCCGCAGCGCGCGAGCCCAGAACGAGAGTCCGGCGTTCGTGATCTTCGGCGGGATCGTGTTGGCACTGTGTGCCATCGTCGTGGCCAATATCCGCCGCACCGGCGTCGGTCGTCGATTCCTCGCCGTTCGGGCCAACGAACGAGCTGCCGCGGCCGCTGGGATCAACGTGTCGCGCTCCAAGCTGTTGGCCTTCGCAATCAGCTCTGCACTGGCCGGCATCGGTGGAGTGATGCTCGGCTTCAAGCAGGTCGAAGTGTCGTCGGCCAACTTCAGCTACGGCTTCGGACTTGCAGTGCTGGCGTTTGCCTACCTCGCGGGCATCACCTCGATCAATGGCGCGCTCGTCGCAGGCATGCTGCTCAGCGCCGGCGGGTTGGTCCCGACGTTCTCGAACTACATGTTCGCGGGGACCAACATCGACAAGTACATCACCATGCTCGGCGGTCTCGCCATCATCGTCACCGCTATCGTCAATCCCGGCGGGGTTGCACCGTTCCTTGCCGACGGGGTCAGACACGCAGGTAACTGGATTGTCGGCGCCATCCCCGGCGCCCAGACGATCCGCTCGGCGTACCGCGGCCCGAAAGCGGTGGTGGCGCGAGTGGTGCTGGCCGCTGGCGTCGTCGGCTTCGCTGTCTGGCTGCGCAAGGCACAGTTCATCGACAACGTGTACCTGTGGATCTTCGTCAGCGCCGTTGGGTTGCTCGTACTGTCCATGGTGCTCGCCCGATCGCTCGACGAGCTCTCGCCGACGTTCGCCGAGGCCGGTGCACAGTGGCGCGAGTGGGCGAGGCACTTCGGTTTGACGGCATTGATCGGATACATCGCCGGCTGGGTCGTCTGGCCGCTTCGGGTCGATTCGTACTCGAAGCTCTGGATGCCCATCGTCGGTGCCATGCTGGCGTTGTTCGTTCGTTCGCTCGTGAAGCAAGTTCTTGATGGCCGCGCACGTGACAACAGTCCGTTCGAGTCCGAACCGGCTGCCGACGTGATGACTGCAGAGGTTCGTTGACATGGCACTGCTCGAAGCCCGAGGCCTGACCGTCAGCTACGGCGGTCTGTACGCCAACAACTCGATCGACCTCGACTGTCACGCTGGCAAGCTCGTCGGCCTGATCGGTCCGAACGGCGCCGGGAAGACGACGTTCATCGATGCGATCACCGGATTCACCTCGATCAGCCAGGGGCAGGTGACCTTTGATGGCGTGTCGCTCGATGGAAAGAGCCCGGATGCCCGAGCGCGCATGGGTCTTACGCGGACGTTCCAGTCGCTCGAATTGTTCGAGGACCTGACTGTCCGAGACAACTTGATGGCTGCGGCCGAACGACCGAAGTGGCACTCGTTCCTCACCGACATCATCATGCCTGGCCGCAACGAGCGCCAGTATCGAGATCAGGTCGACTGGGCACTCGACATGATGCAACTCGGGTCCAGGGCGAACACGATGCCGAGCGATCTCAGCCACGGTCAGCGCAAGCTGGTCAGCGTTGCGCGGGCGCTGGCTGCCAGGCCGAAGCTCGTGCTGCTCGACGAGCCGGCCGCCGGGCTCGACACTGCGGAGAGCCAACTGCTCGGCCAACACCTTCGCAATTTCCTCGACCACGACATCAGCCTGTTCCTGATCGACCACGACATGGGGCTGGTCCTCAACGTGTGCGATTACATCTATGTGCTCGATTTCGGCGTGATCATCGCGCACGGCACACCAGCCGAGGTGCGGGCCAACCCTTTGGTCATCGGGGCATATCTCGGGGAATCAGCCGGCGAGGCTCAGGCCTTGGAGGGCGCTTCCATCGCCGGTCGCACCATCAAACCTGCGATCGCAACGGAGACGAGTCGATGAGTGACCTCTTGGTCGATGTCAGTGGCTTGTACGCCGGGTACGGCGGGATTCCTGTCGTTCGCAACCTCAACCTCACCGTGGGGCAGGGGGAAGTGGTCGCTTTACTCGGCCCGAATGGTGCCGGCAAGACCACCACGCTGCTCACGCTGTCGGGACTCCTCACGCCAATCAGGGGCACGGTCGAGGTGCTCGGCGAGCGTGTCGATGGCACCAAGCCGCACATGGTTGCGCGCCGAGGGCTAGCCCATGTTGCCGAGGACCGATCGTTGTTCTTCGACCTCACCGTGGATGAGAACATCCGTCTCGGCCTCACCGGCGACCGAACGTCACGGCGCGCGGCCCACGATCGGGCGATGGATCTTCTACCGGCCCTCAGGAGCCTGGGACACCGCCTGGCCGGTCTGCTCTCGGGTGGCGAACAGCAGATGCTGGCCATAGCCCGTGCGTTGGTGTCGGAGCCGAAATGCCTCCTGGTCGACGAAATGAGCCTCGGTCTCGCACCGGTCATCGTCGAGCGCCTGCTCCCGATCGTTCGTGCCATCGCCGACCAGACCGGTTGCGGCGTGCTCATCGTCGAGCAGCACGTCCACCTGGCGCTCGAAGTGGCGGACCGTGGCTACGTCCTGAACCACGGTGAGGTCATCCTCGAGGGAACGGCGGCCGAACTGTTGGCCGACCGTTCAGTGCTCGAGGCGAGCTACCTCGGTGATGCTGCATTGGCCGAGTGAGACCTCGTGAGCTGACCGGCGTGTCGCCTCCGGTCGACTCACCCCATGGCCCCGCTCTGCCGGTGCCGAACTACCGCTCCGACGGGTACGTCGTACCACTCCTCGTGAATCGGCCGGCCCGCTCGAGGTAGGAGACCACCTCGTCGTCGGTCGTCTGCGAGAAGTCCTCGTAGAACTGCCCGACGGCGAAGAACGGTTCTGGCGTCTCGAGCGCGATCAGCTCGTCTGCGTCAGCCTCGAACCGGCTGGTCCAGCCCGGAGGGGCAACGGGTACGGCGAGCACGATACGGGTTGCGCCATGCGCCCGCGCGACCTGGCACGCGGCGCGAGCAGTCGACCCGGTGGCGATGCCATCGTCGACGATGATCGCGGTTCGGCCTTCGAGCGGCTGGCGGGGGCGGTCACCGCGGAAGCGCCGAGCGCGACGTTCGAGCTCAGCGCGTTCGCGTGCTTCGACGGCTGCCAGCTCCAGCTCCGAAACCTGGGTGATGCCGATGACCTCGTTGTTCAGGACCCGCATGCCATCCTCGCCGATCGCTCCCATCGCCAGCTCGGGCTGATGCGGGACGCCGAGCTTGCGGACGACGATTACATCGAGCGGGGCATCGAGAGCGCGGGCGACCTCGAACGCAACCGGGATACCGCCGCGGGGGAGCCCGAGCACCACGACCGGTTCACCGCCGCGGTGCCGC
Source organism: Ilumatobacteraceae bacterium (assembly GCA_043740085.1). Classification (GTDB taxonomy): domain Bacteria; phylum Actinomycetota; class Acidimicrobiia; order Acidimicrobiales; family Ilumatobacteraceae; genus UBA668. Next base: position 17,694 of record JAYUCY010000001.1, on the reverse strand, counting down.
AACCGCTCTGCCAGCCGACATCCCGCATCGACACGATTCACGAAAGCCATCACAACCTCATTGTTCCCGGCCCTCCGTGTGGGGTCAGATCGCGGGAACGGGACTGTCGTGGTGGGCAGTGTCGATCGATCGCCCTCATCGCACGACCTCCCGCTCCCCGTGCTCGAAGTGCTGGATGGTTGCGTCGTTGCCGGGGAAGAACAACGCCTCGTGGCCGGTGTCACCCCAGCGCACAGTGTAAGGAGAGCCGCCGTCGGCGCCGACTGCCATGATCTCGGCGTCACGATCAGGCTTACCGACGCGATGGCCTTTGACGATGATGCGGTCTCCGACGCTCGCCTGCACTGCTGCCTCCTCTACGGGCGAGCTGTCACCAACCCGCACTGATCGGTTACTCCCATCCTCCACCGCCCACCGACCGAACGACAGGGCCGAATGTCCCAATCGGCTGTCCTCCGTGAGTGGACCTTCGACCCTTGTCCGCCAGGCATGCGAGGCACCTGCTGAGAGCGAGCGAGCGAGCCCGCAGCCCAGGTCGCCGGGTCCGTCCTGCTGACCCGACTGCGAGTGCACGGACGACGCGCCAGGGTGGAAAACACCCCACCGGAAGCGAAGAGGTTCGACTCCCACTGTCAGATCAGGTTTGCGTGCTCGGGGCAGATGGTCTGTGTCGCAGCTCCCAGTATTGCTCCGACGAGTCGGTTGTCATCGTGCGAACTTGAGCTGGCTACCTCGGCGAGCAGGTCATTGGACACTTGCTCGAAGGTTTCGCCGGCGGTGAAGCGGGCGCATGTGGCTTGTGCGATGGCGATGTAGATCTCGGGGGCGTCGTACACGATGCCTTGATTGGGTGTTCCCTTGAGCACGATTTCTGTTGCGGCGACGAAGCGGACGAGGTCGTCTTGGGAAACGGCGCTCGTCGGATTCGGAGCTGTGGTGGTGGTGTCACCAGTGTCGGTCTGGGCCGATGTACTGGGGGTTCCTGAGCTGTCTGGCGTCGAGGTGGTGCTTGTGTTGGATGCATCCGCGATGGTGACCTTGGTACTCGGGCCGGTGTCATTGCTGGCTGTTTCGGAACTGGAGCAGGCCGCGAGGGCAATGGCTGACACGATGGCAAGTGTGACCAGACGTTGCATGGTTGGTGGTCTTTCAGAGAGGCGATTGGCGGGTTCGAGTTCGGGCCGCATCGGGTCGCTGACGCGGCGCTGTCCCGGCGTCTCGGAGAGATCTGATGACGGCCGGGACAGCGTGCGTGGAGATTATGGGCGGCCGGGTGCCGCGGGCGGAGTCGGCGTGCTCGGACCTGCGGGAGTAGCGGCCGTTGCCGGGATCGCAGGATCGGCGGGAGCATCGGGGGTGGCGGGAACTGCGGGGGTCGCAGGCACGGCGGGAACTGCGGGGGACACCGGAGCCTCGGGCGTCTCAGGGGCCTCCTGGGCGGCGGCGTGCTCGGAGCGACGTTCCTTCGCGGCCTGGGCCATGGCGGCACCGTGCGCGGCGCCGATCTCTGACGGTGATTCCCCGTCGAGTAGCGCCTGGAGCACTGCTGCGGCCACGCCATTGCCGCCAGCGCCTTCAGCGGACAGACGATCCAGCGCTGCTTGCAGCGCATCCGTAGCGAGCTGAGACTCATCGCTCAGGCATGTGTCGTCGGCGGCGAGATCCTCCGCAGCAGCGGCGGCCTCTTGGGCAGCCTCCTCGACCGTGGAGGTGTCGCCGACATGGTCCGCGGCCGGGCACTCCTGGGTGGTCACGTCGTTCGTTACGTCATCACCGCCAGCGAAAACGGGGCCGGAAGCGAGTGCGAACGTGGCAAGGATCGCGGTAGGAGCTAGCAGAATTCTTGTGCGCATGGGTTGACTTCCTGTTCGGGTTGAGGGTTCTCGCTTCGGCAGCCCGGATACCCCGTTGTTGGGTCCATGGGCTTTGCTTCCTGGTAGTTCAGCCAGGTTGCCTTTTCGGTGAGAAACGTTTGACTCGGGCGGCGATGATCACTGACAGGACAAACCTCTCAACGGTGAATAACGACTCATCACGGTCCAGGGGTACTACCTGGACCGTGATTTCCTGCAGATGTGGTTGACGACGCCTCGCTCGGGGGCCATCCCTCGTAGTTCGATCCAGAGGCGGGCTGAACTGCTTGGGAGTCGTTTGCGGGGGTGGTCGGGAGAGCCGGTTGCGAGCTGTTCGGCGCGGTGGGTGCCATGGCAGGTTGAGTCCCGGGCGTCGGTGTTGCTGGCTCACACGCACTGGCGGGCGAACTGGTCTGTGGGGGGATCTGGCTGGTTGACGGACCAACGGGATGCGTCGTGACAGGCGCGCAGCCGACCGTGGTGGCATTCGGATCGGCTGCGTCCGGGAGTACCGGTACCGCCGGTGCCGGTCGTTGATTGGAGGGTACTTCTGGCACCGACGCAGCGGCGGCGTGTGAGGGCGGTGCTGGAGAGCTGTGGTCGCCGGTTTCGGCTGTGCTCGAGGAGGAGGCTTCCGTCGGCTGTGACGCAGCCGACGGAACAGGAGCACCCGATTCGAGCTCCGACGGTGCAGGCGTCTCCACCTGATGACCTCGATCGGGCAGGAATGGGACGTCGACGAGCCCCAACAGTTGGGCGCCACCCACAGCCGCCGCTGCTGCAGTCGCGCCGATCAGAACATAAACGGGTACCAGCCCCAGCAGCGCACTTGCCCTGGCCCACAACGATGTCGGGCGTCGCGTCGCAGCGGTCAGTGTCCGATGTGAGCCGCAGGTCGCGATCGGTGCCAGCGGGGAGGCACGCCCGATGATGAATTCGCTCAACGCGCCAGAGACCGGAACACCCGGAACATCAGCCGCCCGCTGACGCAACGACACGAGCAGATCGGTCAGCGAAGCCGGCGCACCGGGAACGGCTGCCCCTTGGATCAGCGCCTCGATGTCGGCGTCGGTGAGCGCTCTGTTCGTCATGTCGTCACTGACAACGCCAAAGTCGCTCATTGGGGTACGGTCTGACGCTCGAGATTGCGGGCAAGCGTGCGAAACGCGCGACGTTGCATTGCCTTGATGGCCCCGACTCGCTTGCCCATCACTTCGGCGATCTCTTCGATCGTCAGACTCGATACCACGCGCAACATGACGACATCGCGTTGCTCCGCGGTCAGCACACCCAGTTGGGCACGGACCCAGTCGTCTCCCATGTGGGCGAGGGCCTCGGATTCCACGTTGCCCGCTGCAGCCGACGATTCGTGGGCCTCGTGGAGCTCTGATTCCTCCACGCGGCGCTTGCGCTGGCGAGACTCGTCAATAAGTTTGTTGCGGGTGATCCTGAACACCCACCCACTGAACTGGGCCTCGTTACCGACGAACGCGGCGATGTTCGTGAACACCTTCAGGAAGACATCGTTCACCAAGGCTTCCGGATCGGACGCACCCCGGGCTGTAGCGAACGCAAAGACGCGACGATGCATGGACTCGTACAGCTCCTCGAAACCCCGGCCATCGCCGGCCCGCGCGGACGCCAAGATCAGATCGAACGAACGGTCAACCATCACAAGCCGGAGTCATTCTCGATGAAGCTTACGGAGGCAGCCGACCCCCGACCGCGTCGGGAATTGCAACATCGCTGCCTGTTTCGAACTCAGTGCAACGAAGAACAACAAGGCACGACCTCTTTCACGGCCCTTCATCGGCAAACCAGCTGCTGAGATGAGCAGAACATAGAACCGGGGCAACATCAGCAAACTTCGACCGATTACCGGACCTGTAGAGCAAACCACGAATGTCGGCCAGGGGCAGGACGCATTGGAATTGATCGGCTCATCCTCGTGAGCGGCACCGCTACGCCGCCCCTACGCCGCCCCGCTCATCGACGACCCCTTCGGCAGCGTCAAAGCCAGAACGCCTCGTAGAGCGGTCGTGCGGACCGAGTCGCCATCAGCTCCAACAGACCGAATCCGTCCGTGCGGGCAGCCTTGCTCGCACAGCCCGAGAATCCGCCACCCGACAATCCGTCGCACAAACGTAGGTGACGTGTACAACGCTCGAACCAGACCGGCGTCGGTCGCCGGATCGAGCAACGCGCTGTCGCCTCTTGGTGTCTGACTCCGACCGTAGAGCATTGCCCGACGCTTCCAGCCGCCGCACCAGCGAGCTGACCGTCGATCTCCACAACGAAGTAGGTGTCATCGTCGATCAACTGCGTGTCGATCCCCATGATCATCCGACTTGCTTCGATCTGGGTGTCTGTCAGGAAGCCACGCTGCAACTCAACTATCGAGCTGTCCATCAAGTGTCAGCGGCCACCGGCGACGACCGACGGTGGGATCATCGCGGCGATCGTCATTCTCAGCGTTGGGCTCGGCTTCGTCAACGAGTACCGCTCTGAGGTCGCTGTCGCCGAGCTCCGGGTCGGCGACATCGTGCCGCTGACGTGAGGTTGGTCGAGGTGGTCCGGCTCGAGTGCGACGAAGCAGTCCTCCTTGCGGGATCTATAACCACACGAGGGGTCTCACTTCACCCTGACACACGGGGCCAGGCCGCACAGACCGTCGCAGCGGTTTGGTGAGCGGTGTTGGGCGTGCTGCTGAGATCCGTGCAGAATAGGCGAGTGGGTCACAGGCGAGTTGATGGTCGCGACGACGAGATGCTTGATGTCGTCGACCCGACCGGAGAACTGATCGCTACGCTGTCGCGTTCGAGCGTGCACGCCGGTGGGCACTGGCATCAGGTGTTTCATTGCCTCGTGGCTCGATCTGGTCTACCGGCGCGGGTGTTGTTGCAGCGCCGGAAACACTCGGCGCGTGCGTTCCCCGGCATGCTCGATCTGTCAGTTACGGGGCATCTGTTGGCGGGCGAACAACCCGTCGACGGGGTGCGCGAATTGCACGAAGAGATGGGTTTGACCATTGACTCAGCCCGTCTTGTCAGTCTCGGGCGGCGACTGTTGGCCGACGATCATGGCGAGGGACGCAACCGTGAGATCGCGCACGTCTACCTGCTCACTGACGACACACCCCTGGAGCAGTTGCGGTTGGACCCTGACGAGGTTGGCGGCTACGTCGAGGTCGCAGTTCTCGATGTGCTGGCGATGCTCGATGACTCGACGATTGAGGTCTCTGCAGTCGAGGTCGATACCGCCGGGCGGGTCAGGCCGGTCCGATGCACCGGCGCAGAGCTGGTGCCGCCGGTCGATAGTTACTGGGTGGTGTTGGCAATCATGGTCGAACGCCACCTTGTCGGCCAGGACCCGCTCGGCATCTGACCTTCAGCGACCGAGCAGTGTCAATGCCTCAGAGCGGGTCTCGGGCTTTGTCTTCAAGACGCCACGAACCGCAGACGTGGTCGTGGACGAGCCCGGTTTCATCGCTCCTCGGATCGACATGCACATGTGTTCGGCTTCCATCACCACGAGCACACCGGCGGGGTCGAGGCGCAGCATGATCGCGTCGGCGATCTGTACGGTGAGTCGTTCTTGCACCTGCAGGCGGCGCGAGTATCCGTCGACGACGCGTGCGAGTTTGGAGAGACCGCACACTCGCCCGTGCTCACCAGGGATGTAGGCGATGTGGGCGGTGCCGATGAACGGCAGCAGGTGATGCTCACACATCGAGGAGAACGCGATATTGCGCACGATCACCATTTCGTCATGGTCGACTTCGAATTGTCGGTCGAGATGGTCGCCCGGATCTTCTGAGTAGCCGTGGAGCAGCTGGGCGTAGCTGCGCGCGACGCGGGCGGGGGTTTCTGTCAACCCGGCGCGGTCCGGGTCTTCGCCGATCGCCTCCAACAACAGCCGGACTGCCGTGGCAGCCTTGACGAGATCAACCGGTGCGCGCTTTGCTGACATTCTCTACCTTCCTGTCTGGCCCCCAGGTTACGGCTTCATATTCGTTCGATGCCGCGGGCCGACCTCGTCAATGACTGTCCGCGTGTGGTTCGAACGATTATTGGTTTGCCTGGACGGGGATGTAGATGCGGCTGCCCTGAGCGGTGAATTCGTCGGCCTTTTGACGCATCCCGATCGTAATGTCGTCGTCAACGGCCTCGCTTGCTGCGTTGCGGCGGATGTCGTGACTGATTCTCATCGAGCAGAAATGGGGCCCGCACATCGAGCAGAAATGGGCCGTCTTGGCGGCGGGCGCGGGGAGGGTCTCGTCGTGGAACGAGCGAGCGGTTTCAGGGTCGAGGGACAGGTTGAACTGGTCCTCCCAACGGAACTCGAACCGGGCGTCGGACATTGCGTCGTCCCAGTCTTGCGCGCCGGGATGGCCTTTGGCCAAGTCGGCGGCGTGGGCGGCGATCTTGTAGGTGATCACTCCCGTTTTGACGTCGTCGCGATTCGGGAGCCCGAGGTGTTCTTTGGGGGTGACGTAGCACAGCATCGCGGTACCGAACCAGCCGATCATCGCCGCGCCGATCGCTGAGGTGATGTGGTCGTAACCGGGTGCGACGTCGGTGGTCAACGGCCCTAACGTGTAGAACGGTGCCTCCGAGCACAGCTCGAGCTGGAGGTCCATGTTCTCTTTGATCTTGTGCATCGGAACATGACCCGGGCCTTCGACCATCACTTGAACGTCGTGTTGCCAGGCAACCTTGGTCAGCTCGCCGAGCGTGGCGAGCTCGGCCAGTTGGGCGTCGTCGTTGGCGTCGTGGATCGAACCGGGTCGCAGACCGTCACCGAGGGAGAAGGTGACGTCGTAGGCTTTCATGATTTCGCACAACTCGTCGAAGTGGGCGTAGAGAAAGTTCTCCTCGTGATGGGCGAGACACCACGAGGCCATGATCGATCCGCCGCGGGACACTATCCCGGTCTTGCGGCGGGCGGTGAGCGGCACGTAGCGCAACAGCACACCGGCGTGGACGGTGAAATAGTCGACACCTTGCTCGCATTGCTCGATGATCGTGTCGCGGTAGATCTCCCACGACAGCTCCTCGGGTTTGCCGCCGGTCTTCTCCAACGCTTGATAGATCGGGACGGTCCCGATCGGTGTCGGTGCGTTGCGCAGGATCCATTCACGGGTGGTGTGAATGTTCCGCCCGGTGGACAGGTCCATCACCGTGTCGGCACCCCAACGGGTGGCCCAGCGCATCTTGTCGACCTCGTCTTCGATCGTCGACGCGACGGCCGAGTTGCCGATGTTGGCGTTGACCTTGACCAGGAAGTTGCGGCCGATGATCATCGGTTCGATCTCGGGATGGTTGATGTTCGCCGGCAGCACCGCCCGACCGCGGGCAAGTTCGTCGCGGACGAACTCCTGGGCCAGCCCTTCGCGGATGGCAACGAATTCCATCTCTGGGGTGACGATGCCGCGTCGGGCGTAGGCGAGTTGGGTCACAGCTGCCCCGCCGATCGCACGACGCGGGCGGCGGCCGGCGAGATCGAACACGGCGTCGAGGTCGTTGAGCTCGGCGGCGTGTCGGCCGTCGTCTTCGGCGCGGCGAACGCGGCCGTCATACTGTTCGGTGTCACCGCGTTCGGTGATCCACGGCTCCCGCAACGCCGCAAGCCCCCGACGGATGTCGGTCGTCACGGTCGGGTCGGTGTAGCAGCCCGACGTGTCGTAGAGCACGACCGAGTCGCCCGTGGTCAAGGCCACTTCTCGCATCGGAACGCGCAGGTCAGGCCTCGACCCGGTCAGGTAGGTCTTGCCGATCGTGGGGGTGCGGTCGTCGACGGACGTCATGGTTGTCTCCCTACGCCGGCATTACCCGGACAGGTTCAGGCGGTCGGCGACCCTTCAGTCACCCTCTCAGCCCACAAACGGTGAGCTCCCGCGTTCAATGACCTCACGGTAGCACACCGACCGCACTCGCCATCCACACAAACGGCGGCGACACATCACACCGGTTCGGTCCCGAGTCGCGCGCGGGGCCGCAGTGCGAGGTGATCGACCGGTCCGTGACCACGGCCGAGCCGCCATTCGGCTGCGCCGTGGAGTGCGGCAGTGATGTAACGCTTGGCGCCATCGATCGCGTCGCTGCTCGTGTCACCTGCAGCAAGGCGGGCGGTGATCGCTGCCGAGAACGTGCAGCCGGTGCCGTGCGTGTTGAACGTCGAGATCTTGGTCGAGCGCAGCAACCGGATCGTGGTCCCGTCGAAGACGACATCCACGACCTCGACGCCGTCGGCGTCGCCGCCGGTGACAACAACACATGCCGGGCCGTAGTCGAACAGGCGGCGTGCCGCGTCGATCTGTTCGTCGACCGTGCTCACCGGTCGTCCGACAAGCAGGGACGCTTCGGCGATGTTGGGTGTGATCACGGTCGCATACGGGAACAACTCGGTGATGTAGGCACGTTCGGCCCCGGGGTCGAGAAGGTGATCGCCGCTGGTCGCGACCATCACCGGATCGACGACGAGATTGAGCAGCTCACCCCTGGCGGCACGGGCTGCGACGACAGAGACGATCTCGGCCGTCGCGAGCATCCCCGTTTTCACCGCGCCAACATCGAAATCGGCGAGCACGACAGCCATCTGCTGATCGACGAACGACGCAGGTGCAACATGGACCCCGAAGACACCAACCGTGTTCTGCGCAGTCAGCGCAGTGATCGCGCTCGTGCCGTGAACGCCGTGCGCAGCGAACGTCTTCAGATCCGCGTGCACCCCTGCACCACCACCCGAGTCGGAACCGGCGATTGTCAACGCAATCGGCGGCGTTGTTGTCGTCACGATGTGGAGTCGATTGCCCGAAGGTAGGCAGCGGTCATGGCTGCGGGATCAGTGGCGCTCATGATTCCGCCCATCACCGCAATGCCGCGGGCGCCTGCCGACAACCAACTCGCGCAGTCGTGCGGGGTGACACCGCCGAGCGCCAACACGGGGACGCCTCCTGCGGCAGCGCCGATGGCGCGCAGGCCTGCGATGTCCAGCGGCGGCCCGTAGCCCGGCTTCGACCGGGTGAGCGCGACCGGTGAAGCCATGATGTAGTCGCACCCTTCCTCGCTCGCCACGACGGCTTCGGCGACGCTGTGACACGACCGCCCGACAAGCAGCTCCGGTGCGTCGGCCCCCCGAAGTCGCGCAGAGAATCGGTCGGCTTGCGCGAGATGCACCCAACCGACACCAGCCGCCGTCGCGAGGTTCGCGTCGGATGCGATCCCGACGCGGCCGCCGAACGGTTCGAGCAGACGGCACACGGCGTCAAGGAGCCCTCGCCGCTCCGGCAACGAAAGGTCCTTCTCCCGCACGAGCACGGCGCGAGCGCCGCCGTCGACTGCTTCGCCGACGGTCTCGATCAGTGAACGTCCCCGGGCCTCGCAGGCGAAGCGGTCCGTCAGCACGACCAGCGGCTCAACGGTGCCGCTCACGTGTCCGCTTCCAACGCTGGACCCGTGAAGGTGGAGCGGCCGTCCGGCGAGGTCGACGCCAGCGCATAGCGGCGTCGCGGTATCCGTCCCGCCGAGCGAGCCAGGCGACCTGCGTGAACAGCGTGGCGCATCGCTGCCGCCATTCGCACGGGATCGTGGGCGCGTGTGATTGCCGACGCCAACAGGACGCCGTCGCAACCGAGTTCCATCGCCAACGCAGCATCGGACGCGGTCCCGATGCCAGCGTCGAGCAGGACCGGCACAGCGGCCCGTTCGACGATCATTTGGATGTTGTGCGGGTTGCGGATCCCGAGACCGCTGCCGATCGGTGAACCCAACGGCATCACCGCCGCACACCCGACCTGCTCGAGCCGTTGGGCGATGACCGGGTCGTCGTTCGTGTAAGCCAGCACCACGAAACCGTCGCGGACGAGTTGCTCGGCGGCGTCGAGGAGCTCGAACGGTTCCGGCAACAGCGTCCGGTCGTCCGCGATGACTTCCAACTTGACCCAGTTCGTGTCCAGCGCCTCTCGAGCGAGCCGCGCGGTCAGCACTGCTTCACGAGCGGTGAAGCAACCGGCAGTGTTCGGCAACACCCGCAACTTGAGTTCGGCGAGCACATCGAGCACCGACCCCGGCGACTGTGCATCGATTCGGCGCATCGCCACCGTGGTCATCTCCGTACCCGACGCGCGTAGCGCGGCCGCCAGCACATCCAGACTTGTCGCGCCCCCCGTGCCGGTCACCAGTCGCGACGCGAACGCGACACCGGCAATCACAAACGGATCCGCATAGCCAACGGTTGGCACCGCCTCAACCCCGACGTGGTCCATCTCATCCTCCTTGGGCAGCGGTCAAGATCTCAACACGGTCGCCGCCACACACCCGCGTTGTCTCCCACAACCCGCGTGGCACAACGGTCTCGTTGACCGCAACGGCGATGCCGCGTCGGTCTCGGCCCATACCATCGACCAACGACGACACCGTTGACCCGTCTGGCATCGCCACTTCCTTGCCGTTGACCTGGACCTGGATCATCCGACGGCCTCGAGGTTTTGCTCCCAGCGACCGGGCGCGAACGGCAGCAGCGCTGGCGGTGTGACGCCGTCACAGACCACACTGGCGATACCCGACGCTGTCACCGCCGCGAGCAAGATCCCGTTGCGATGATGACCGGTCGCGATGACCAGGCCATCCACGGGCGTGCGTCCGAGCGTCGGCGCATTCCTTGGGCTGCCGGGTCGCAACCCCGCCCAGCACTCGACCAACTCGCATTCGGCGATCTCGGGCACCACCGTCCGGGCGTCCCGCAACAGGTCGTGTACCCCGCCGGCCGTCACCGTCGTCTCAAAACCGCGTTCTTCGACCGTCGCCCCGACCACGATCTCGCCACTCGACCGGGGCACCAGATAGACACGCGACCCGTGCACCAATCCCCGCACCGTCCTGCTGATCGGCATCCGCAACGGATCGGCGCGAAGACGCAAAATCTGCCCCTTCACAGGCCGCACCGGCGGGCGCATGCGCGGCTCCAGCCCCTCGATCGACGCCGACCAGCACCCGGCAGCGACCACGATGACGTCCGCCGCGATCACTTCGTTGTCCCCGAGACGCACCCCGATCACCCGTCCGGCATCAACCATCAATGACGCCGTGTGACGCTCCACGCACACACCCGACCGGGACGCCGCCATACCAAGCGCTTCGAGCAGACGGCGGTTATCGACCTGATGATCCCCCGCAACGGCCAATCCGCTCCGGATCCCTGGCGCGAGTGCTGGCTCCAACACGCGCGCCGCTCGCCGATCGACACGCTCAGACACCAGACCGAGACGCCGTTGCAACTCGAACAACGCCGACAACTCGACATCATCATCACCGTCCACTGCGACCAGCAACGACCCGCACCGTCTGAAGCCGACATCCACACCGCTCGCGGCTTCGAGGTCGGCCACGAACTGCGGATACATCTCAGCCGACGACAACGACAACGCCAGCAACGCTTCCTCCCCGTACGACACCTCCGACACCGGCGCCAACATCCCCGCCCCCGCCCACGACGCCCGAGCCTCTTGGACGTCATCGACGACAGTGACCGCCAAACCCCGTCGCGCGATCTGCCATGCGATCGACATGCCGATCACCCCGCCGCCGATCACCACGACGTCCACACCGCCAGATCGCGTCATCGATCCCCGCCGGCGTGGGCGAGCGCCGTCACGAACGCCGCCGTCGCGGCACGCGGATCTGCAGCCCTCCCGATCGCGCCGATGACCGCTACGCCGTACGCGCCCGCGTCCAACAACTCCGGAACCCGAGCGACCGTGACCCCCGAAATTGCGATCACCGGAACATCGACGACCGAAGTCACCGCGCGGATCACGCCAAGCCCGAGCGGGTCGGGTAAACCCGTCTTACTCGCCGTCGAATAGATCGGCCCCACACCCACATAGCTGGCGCCCTCGCCCTGCAGGCGTCGTGCCGTCGCTGCGTCACGAGCCGTGCCACCCACCAACGCGTGATCGCCCATCAACCGCCGAATCACACCGACACTCAGATCAAGCGCGCCCACGTGGCAACCCGTGGCACCAACGGCCATCGCAATGTCAGCGCGATCATTGATCACACACTCGGCACCGTTCACCCGGCACAACTCAGCGATCTGACTCGCCGCCTCGTACGCAACCCGATCTGAAATCTGCTTACAACGCACCTGCAGCAACCGGGCGCCACCTGCGATAACGCTCTCAGCCAACGCGACCGGGTCGCACACCCCAGCATGAACATCGATGATCACATGCAATCGAGCAACCGACACCGGACACCTCCACGAACATAAGGGGAGCCGGACAGACCGATGTTGTCTCCCTTCGCCGGAATGACCCGGATCAGGTTCGAACGGTCGATGGCTGATCAGCCACCCTCTCAGCCCGGTACGCCGGACTCCCGTGAATCATGTACAACCCCGCAACCGGAGCTGGCCCCACCATAACCACCCGGCACACGCCGCGCCACACGGTACTCATCGCCACCTCCGGGGGGACTGTCGGAATTTCCAACCCGCTGCCTACGTCGGCAGCGAAGTTCGTTGGCGAGAAGGCTTTCGAGCGATGACCGACGACGACGTGTGGACCCAAATCGAGCTGGGAGCGGGCCGCGCGCTGCCGTACCGAGTGCTGCAATTCGGCGATATCCGCTGCAATCGCACCAGCTGGGGCATCTTCGTCAACGGCCGATACGTCCCGGTGCTCGAGGAAGACGATCCCGCCGGCCTTGCCGTACGCGCCTGTGTGCAGCACTCGCTGCTCGACCCTGGCGAGAACCGGCAGCTGGCCCAACTGCTCCCGCTACCGACCCGACTGGGCTCGCGGATCAAATTTTCACGCTTGGCCGCCCTCGTCCCGCCCTCCACTACATGGTCAGATTTCAGCCAGTGTGCCACAGGTCACCCCGACTTCAGTACTGCACCCCGTACGGCATGGCGAGTGCCGGTGAGCTGCGAGTGTCTGGACACTTGTTGCTCGCACCTCGGCGAGCCCGACGGAATTGAGGTGCTGGTGGTCGGTGATGCGGTGTGGGGATGGTCTGGGCGAGGGATACTGGTCTGAGCAGGGGCCGAGTGATCGTCCTCGGGACATGTAGGCCGACGGACCACGTCGAGGCTCTCGGTCCTGAACCAGTGAGGTGACTGCGATGTATTCCAACGATCGGCACTCCAATTCGACCTTCTCGGTCGACTCCGGTTTTGTGCGGCCACCCGATTCGGACAATGCACGACAAGACCGCCGTGGCGATCGGATTTACCGCGTCGTTCGCGCCGTCGTTTCTCCGCTCTATCGTGTTGGCTGCCGTGTGCGAACCGAGGGTCTCGACAACGTCCCCATTGATGGCCCGGTGATCCTGGCGGCGAACCACGTCTCATTCTTTGACTCGGTGGTGTTGACCCTGTCAGTGCCACGACGCACGAGGTTCGTTGGCAAAGCGGAGTATCTCGATAGTTGGACGACACGTTTTGTCTTTCCGGCGCTCGGGATGATTCCGATTCAGCGCTCCGCCGGCCGCCAAGCGCTGGCCGCGTTGGACACCGCCGCGGCGGCGCTGGAACACGGCGACATGCTCGGCATCTATCCCGAAGGGACGCGTTCGCGCGATGGCCTGCTGCACCACGGTCACACCGGTGTCGCTCAACTGGCATTGATGACTAACGCGATGATCATTCCCATCGGACTGGTCGGCACGGAGCGGATCCAACCAATTGGCGCCAAGGTGCCACGACCGTTTCATTCGGTGGTGGCCCGATTCGGAACGCCGATCGACCCGTCGTCGTATGTGGGGACCCAGCGGCGCAGGCGTCGACAGATCAGAGATGATCTGATGGACGCCATTCGGTGTCTGTCTGGCCAGAACGTGTCGACCGATTTCGCAAGATGAATGGGTCTGCCTTCACTCACACAAAATTCCGGACAGTCCCTGGCAGAGTCGCGGCAACACCATTGGAGGACGCAGCGAGCTGCGTCGTGACCAGAACGTTATCGAGTGCGCACGATTTATTTGTGCACACTTGACTTTCGGAGTGTGGGGCGACATAGTGGGTCCATCGGCTCGGGATCGGGTCGAATCCGAGAGGGGAATCCTGATGGCCGATGCCGCTGAGACTCTTTATGACCGAGTGGGGGGCTATGCGGGTTTCACACGCATAGCCACGGACATCTTGGCGTTGCATCACGCCAACCCGGTGCTTGAACGCCGGTATGGCAGTTCGCCGAAGGGTGACGCCGAGCTGATCACCCTGGTAACGGAGCTGTTGTGTTCGGTCACGGGTGGTAGCGAGACATACACGGGGATGAACATGCACGCCGCGCACACGGGGATGAACATCAACCATGAGGAGTTTCTCGAGGTGCTCACCGACATTTCGAAGGCCTTGAAGATGAACGGTGTCAACCAGGCCGACCACGATGCGATCATGAGCCTGAACTTCGGTCTCAAAGAAGAAGTTCTGGCACATTGACCATCGGCTGCGCAGGTCGCGAACGTGGCCCGAATCGGTGGTCCGCGTTCGACGACGTTGGTCGTCGGACGCCTATCGTGGGGTGATGGCGACGGACGAGAATTTGCGGTTGGAGCATCAGCTGTGTTTCGCGTTGCACAGCGCAACCCGGGCGATCACTGGTTGCTACCGTCCGTTGCTCGATGAGATCGGGCTCACCTACAGCCAGTACATGGTGATGCTGGCGTTGTGGGAACACGACACGATGGTGCTGCGTGAGCTAGGGGCCATGTTGCATCTGGACTCGGCAACGCTCTCGCCAATGCTGAAGCGACTCGAACGCGCAGGTCTGGTGACCAGGGAACGGGGCGCCGATGATGAACGGATGCTCCACGTGACGATCACCGATGCCGGCCGCCGACTTCGACATCGCGCCAGCGCGGCACAACGATCCGTCGAACAAGCAACCGGTCTCGACCGATCCACACTCGCCGCGTTACGGGACCAACTCAATGACGTCGCCGCCCGGACCCGTTCCGTGCGGGCCGTCGTGTAGCGGCTCCGATCGAACCGGCGGTCGAACCGATCTTGATTGGAGGTATTCCTCTAGATGATTAGTTCCAAGGGATTCGCGCGCTCCGCGCGATCATCCACCTGACGGGTGGTGAGGGTGTCCATGATCAGGGGCGTTGAACAAACCCTGATCTTGGAGGAACAGCGCATGAACCCTGACCTGGACACCCTCGCGACCCGACTCTACGTCGCCATCGACGATCTCCTGCTCGAACACCCACAGTGGGCACCAGAACGACCGTCGATCGGGATCGCCCCGAAACTCACTGACGCAGAACTCCTCACCCTGGCCGTGTTGCAAGCACTGCTCGGGTTCACATCCGAAGCCCGGTTCATCCGACACGCCCACGCCCACCTGCGCCCATGGTTTCCTTACCTTCCCGAGCGACCCGGCTACAACAAACGCCTCCGCCACGCCGGTCAACTGTTCCAACACGTCATCACGCACCTGGCCCGGTCGTGCCCCTCATGGACCGATGACGTGTGGCTCGTCGACTCGACCCCTGTCGAATGCGGCCGCTCCCGTGAAACCGTCAAGCGTTCCGACTGTCAGCGGCCATGAGAAGCTCCCCGTAGGCGGCCATTGGTAGTCCCCGTGTATGGCCGTGTGGGTTCCCCTGGTATGGCCACGGTTTTCCTCATGTCGTTGCCTGTCGCGCATCCGCGCTGGTGGGTGCTCGTCGGGTCAGGTTGGCGTTGTCACATCGTCAGCCAACCCGAGGAGCTGTTCTCTCTTGTACTCGAAAGAAGACGTCATGGAAATTTTGGAAGCGTTTGGTCTCACGAAGTCGTTTCGGGCTGCCGGGTTGTTGTGTGGGGTGGATCATCACACCGTCGCGGCGAAGGTCGCAGCTCGTGCTGCGGGTCTGGACCCGGGTGAGGTGGCGGTGGTTGTGTCGGTGATTGAGCCGTTCATCGACTAGATCGCCGAGTGGGTCACTGTCTCGCAGGGGCTGGTGCGTGCCGATGTGGTCCACGACAAGTTGTTGGCGATGAACTTTTCTGGTTCTGACCGCACGACGCGCCGCACGGTCGCGGTGGTCAAGGCGCAGTGGCGGCGTGGGCAGCATCGGGTGTATCGCCCGTGGATCCCCGAACCGGGTTTGTGGTTGCAGTGGGATTATGGCGACGGTCCAACCGTTGGCGGGGTCAAGACGGTGTTGTTCGTTGCCTGGTTGGCGTGGTCGCGGTTCCGGGTCGTGATCGCGTTGGCCGACAAGACGTTGCCGACGATCATCGGTGCGCTCGACACGACGTTCCGGTTGATTGGTGGGGTCCCGACGTACGCGTTGACCGATAACGAACGCACGGTCACTGACCGCCATATCGCGGGGATTGCTGTGCGGAACCGCACGATGGTTGATGTGTCGGCCTGGTATGGGTTGACGATCGCCACCTGTGTGCCTTATGACCCAGAATCGAAAGGCGGTTCGGAATCATCAGTGAAGCTCGCCAAAGCCGATCTTGTTCCGACCGGGCACAACCTGCTGGGCGCCTACCAGTCGTTCTGTGAGCTCGAGATGGCGTGCACGGCGTTCATGGCGGTCGTCAACAATCGGGTGCATCGCGAAACCTGCGCCCGTCCCGTCGAGCGGTTGATGATCGAACGTTCGGTGTTGCATCCGGTTCGTGCGGAGGCATTCACTTCAGTGTTCGGTGTGTCGAGGTCGGTGACGTGGTCGTGCATGATCTCGTGGCGCAATGCCCGCTACTCGGTCCCTCACGTCCATGCTGACACCCGGGTGTGGGTTCGTGAACATGCCGGCGAGGTGATCGTCACCGCGGTCGATGTCGACGGCCCGAGGGAGATCACCCGACATCCGCTGGTCCCCGCCGGGCAGGTCTCGATCATCGAGGCGCATTATCCACCGCGACGTGATCCGCTGCATCGCCCGCCAAAAGCGACGAAACCCGGTGAGGCCGCGTTCTTGCGGATCGGGGCTGGCGCAGCCCAATGGCTCACCGAGGCCGCCGGCAGCGGGGTTCGTGGGATCGAACTGAAGATGGCTGACGCTGTTGCATTGTGCTCGATCTACACGACCCCGGCGGTTGACACCGCGCTCGGTGTCGCCGCGGTTGCGGGGCGGTTCGCCGAACGCGACTTGCTGTCGATTCTGTCACGACCAACCCACACGACCATCGGGCGCACCGAGACACATTCGTTGCAACCCGGCACCAGTGCCTGGGAACGGTTCGGGCGATGACCGCCGCTATCAACCGCACCGGCGGTGATCTCGTGTCGATCGACCCCGACTTGGACCGGCTCTCACGACGACTCCGGCTGCCTTACCTGCGAGGTGCCGCACCCGAAGTGCTCGCAACCGCAACAGCACAACGATGGGCGCCAGCCGAAACAATCCGTGCGTTGCTCGTCGAAGAAGAACGCGGACGCGACCAGGCCACCACCACGATCCGGCGACGCAAAGCGCGGCTCCCGACCGGGAAAACGTTCGACGTGTGGGACCCCACCATCTCCTCGATCGCACCCGCAACCCAATCAGGGTTACGGACTCTCGAGTGGATCGACCGACACGAGAACCTGGTCATCTGCGGCCCATCAGGCACCGGGAAGTCAATGTTCCTCGAAGCCCTCGGACACGCAGCGATCGACACGAACCGCACCGTTGCATGGTTCAGCGTCGAGCAACTCGGCACCCTCGTGAGAGCACACCGCATCGACGACACCATCAACCGGGCCATCACCCCAATCCTGCGCGCGGACCTGATCATCGTCGACGACATCGGGCTCTTGCCGCTCACCGTCGACGCCGCCGAAGGCCTCTACCGCCTCATCGACGCCGCCTACGAGAAACGAGCCGTTGCGATCAGCTCAAACCTGCACCCA